>JBIHZT010000045.1:0-12170 GCA_044240265.1 Luteolibacter sp.
AAGTTTTCCGGAATTAACGCCGGGCCGATGGTCAAACCAGAGAATCAGTGAGCTGACAAGTCTTATCTGGTTGTTTTTCCGAGGATTTTTTAAGCGGGTGAAATCTCACTTCGGCATGAGGTCGATCCCGAAGCGGCGGAGCACGATGACGGTGATCCAGAAGAAGGCGACGGTGAGCAGGCAGTTGATGGCGAGAGTGGTCCAGAAGCTCCAGCCGTGCCGCAGCATCCAGGGGATGATGAGGAACATCGGCAGGGTGGGGAGGACGAACCAGAAGGTGCCCTCGGCGTGGTTGGCGAGGCGCTGCGGGGACTGGCCTGCGTAGTGCATCCAGACCATGGCGACAAGTGAGGTGAGCGGCAACGCGATGAGCAGGGCGGAGAGCCGGTCACTGACGAGCTGCACCTTGGTCACGACGACGATGACCAGGGCGCTGAGCAGGAGTTTTCCGAGGTCGAGCGGGGTGAAGGTGAGGATTTTATCCCATGGAATGCGGTTCATGGTCGGGAGCGGGCTTGCGGTTGCCATGAAAGTAGGGATAGGCTGCGGGTATGCAAGTCGTCCGTATGCTGGGTTTTCTGGTCGCTTTTTTGATGGTGGGTGCTCCGATGGAGGCGGGAGAATTGACGGCTGCCCAGAAGGCGGTGATCGGCCGGAAAATTTGGCAGAACGAGTGCGCGGGAAGCGTGGACGGGCTGACGAGTTGGAACGGCGGGGAGGAGTTCCCGTCGCTGGGAATCGGGCACTTCATCTGGTATCCTGCGGGCTTCAAGGGGCGCTTCGAGGAAAGCTGGCCGTCGTTTGTGGCCTATGCCCAGACGAGCGGGGCGAAAATGCCGGCGGTCGCGCTGGAGCGGCACAGTCCGTGGAACACGAAGGTGGAATTTCAAAAGGACTTCAAAGGCGCGCGGTTGAGTGCGTTGCGGACGTGGTTGGCGGGCAATGTCGGTTTGCAGACGGATTTCATCATCGCCCGGTCCCGCGCGGCCTTGCCGAAAATCCTTGCGGCCGCGCCGGCGACTGAGAAGAGCCGGATTGCGGCGAATTACCAGAAGGTGGCAACGACGGCACAGGGAACGTATGCGCTGATCGACTACGTAAATTTCAAGGGCGACGGTACTCAGGTTTCCGAGCGATACAATGGATACGGCTGGGGCTTGCTGCAGGTGTTGGGCGGAATGAAGGAGGTGGCCGTCGGCGCGCCAGCGGCGGTCGAATTCGCCGCCTCGGCAAAAAGGATTCTCTCCCGGCGGATCGCCAATTCGCCTCCCGCCCGAGGTGAAAAACGTTGGGAGGAAGGTTGGCACAACCGCTGTAGCAGTTACGGCAGGCCGCTCTGAGCCCTTTGAAAGGGCTGCGCGTCGATTGATTTTTTCTCGGGGTGGCATGAGCGGTGCTACTCCGGGCGGCAGTCAATGCTGAACCGGATTTCTAAAGCCCTCTCAAGACGCATGGCGGCCATCCTGATTGTAGGGCTGTCCGTCTGTTGGATTTGCCCTGCCGTCGCCCAGGGAAAGTCGGTGCGGGAGACCATCGCCGCGGCGACACTTGCCGAAACGCCGGCCGGGCAGCGCGAGATCATCCTTTCCCTGAAGCTCACCCCGTCGCCCGATGCGGTGACCTGGTTCGAGAAATGGAAGACAGGGGAGATTTTCCTGCACAAGGACGCTGCGGGAGTGGTGATACCCGTTCTTCTCACCGGCGAGGCGGCTGGAGACGATTCTTTCGCCACCGTCCGGCTATCGGATGGAACTCCCTTGCTGGGGCCGGATGGCGCCGCGGTCAGGATCAATCCCAAGCAAGTCGAGTATGCAGAAACCAGTTCGGGCCTGCGCAAGGCGATGAAAGAGGTGGCCGATTTGGTGGCTCTGGCAGATCCGGATCTAACCAAGCGGATCCGCGCCATTCAGGATTCCGCCATCGGGCAGAAGGCGGAAAAGCTTCCCGCCCTCCAGCTTCTCAAAACCACGGAGAAGAATCCCGAGGCGCTGCGGGCGCTTGAAGAGTCCATCGCGATTATCCAACTCCGTTCTGCGGTGCCGGCGGAGCGGGTCGCGGCTTGTAAAAAGCTCGGAGAACTCCAGTCACTTTCGGCGTTCGACACGGTGAAGACCGTTCTGGCTGAGTCACAAAAGGCTGGCGACAAGCCTATGGTCGCCGCGGCTGGCGAGGCATTGAGATCCATCGAGCGCCATATTTCCAGGATCAATGCGGTCGGCACGGCGTTTCGCGGGATTTCGCTCGGGTCGGTCCTGTTGGTGGTCGCCATCGGCCTGGCGATCACGTTCGGACTGATGGGCGTCATCAACATGGCGCACGGGGAGTTCATCGCGGTCGGTGCCTATACCACTTACGTAATTCAGAATATTTTCGCGCAGGGGCTCAAGCTGTCGCCGTTCGGTTTTTCCATTTCCATTCCAGGAATGTCGCTAGGCCAGGGAGGAATGAGCCTGTATTTCGCAGTCGCGATTCCTGCCAGCTTCATCGTCGCGGCGCTGGTCGGTATCGTGCTCGAGCGGTCGGTCATTCAGTTCCTCTACAAACGCCCGCTCGAATCGCTGCTCGCCACTTGGGGGGTATCGCTAGTCATGCAGCAGGTGTTGAAATTGATTTTCGGCTCGAACAACGTCCAGGTTTCCAGTCCGTCCTGGCTCTCCGGAAACTGGACGGTCAACGACGTCGTCTTCGGCTGGAACCGGGTGTTTGTCATCGGTTTCGCGGTTCTGATCATCGTTGTCACCTGGCTGGTCCTGAATCGAACCTCGCTCGGCCTGCTGATCCGCGCGGTCATGCAGAACCGTAACATGGCCGCCTGTATGGGCGTCCGCACCGAGCGGGTCAACACCATGACCTTCGCCTTTGGTTGCGGACTCGCCGGACTCGCCGGGGCGTTCCTTTCCCAGATCGGAAACGTCGGTCCGTCGATGGGGCAGCTCTATATCGTGGACTCCTTCATGACGGTTGTCGTCGGTGGCGTCGGCAACATCCTCGGCACCGTGATCAGCGCGTTGGGCATCGGCATGGCCGACCAGACCCTCCAGCAATACCTCGGGAATCCGGTGATCGGAAAAATCCTGGTTCTCGGTGCCATCATCCTTTTTCTGCAATGGCGCCCGGCCGGCCTCTTCGTCACCCGTTCCCGCAGCCTTGATTGACCGATGAATAAAACCCCTCTCACCAGTCGGCTTCACCTGCCTCTACTCCTCCTTGCGGCGACATTCCTCGTGGTGGTGATGCCGATGCTGCACGCGTTCGGCCTGATCCAGGACCTCACCCTCAGTCTATGGGGGAAGTACATCTGTTACGGCATCATGGCTGTCTCCATTGATTTGCTATGGGGCTACACCGGTCTTCTCTGCCTTGGACAGGCGCTCTTCTTCAGCATCGGCGGCTACATGATGGGCATGCACCTCATGCTGATGATCGGTAAACTCGGCCAATATAAAAGCGACCTGCCGGACTTCTTCGTATTTCTTGGCCACACCTTTCTCCCGAGTTTTTGGAAACCATTCTACTCGTTTCCATTCGCGCTCGCGATGGTGGTTCTAGTGCCCGCCGTTATCGCCTACATATTCGGGTTTCTCGCCTTCCGCTCCAGGATCAAAGGCGTTTACTTTTCAATTCTAACCCAGGCCCTCACCTATGGCGCTGCCCTGCTCTTCTTCCGCAACGAGCTTCTGATGGGAGGTAACAATGGGTTCACCGATTTCAAAACCATCGTTGGCTGCGACCTCCGCCTGCCTGAAACCAAGCGAGGCCTCTACGTCGCCACCGCGCTGCTGCTCGTCGCCGTCGTCACCTTCTGCAAATGGCTCACCAATCGCCGCTTCGGCCTCATTCAGCGCGCCATCCGGGACTCCGAGAATCGCGTGCTCTTCTCCGGCTATGCCACCGCCAATTTCAAGCTCTTCATTTTCGTCGTCTCCGCCATCATCGCCGCCCTCGCCGGAGCACTCTTCGTTCCCCAGGCCGGCATCATCAACCCCAGCGAAATGACCACCGAGAAATCGTTGGAAGCCGTCGTCTGGGTCGCCCTCGGCGGACGCGGCACCCTCACCGGACCCGTCATCGGAGCCATCAGCGTCAACGCCATTAAAAGCTGGGCGTCCCGCGCCTATCCCGACTACTGGCTGCTGATTCTTGGCGCCACCTTCGTGCTCGTCGTGATGTTCATGCCGAAAGGAATCGTCGGGCTGCCCGCTCAAATCCAAGGCATCATCGCCCGTTTGAAAAAGAAAAAAAACGAAGACGAGCTTCCGGCCGCTTCCGAAAAGTCTCCCGCCACCGACCCATGATTGTCGATACTCCACATCTGGACGTCAAACCGTTCCTTCTCGCCGCGGAGGGATTGACCCGCTCCTTTG
Source organism: Luteolibacter sp. (assembly GCA_044240265.1). Classification (GTDB taxonomy): domain Bacteria; phylum Verrucomicrobiota; class Verrucomicrobiia; order Verrucomicrobiales; family Akkermansiaceae; genus Luteolibacter. The sequence goes on from JBIHZT010000045.1 coordinate 4,365, forward strand.
ACGGTTTCAAAGCCATCAACGACCTCAACTTCTATCTCGACGAGGGTGAACTCCGCACCGTCATCGGTCCCAACGGTGCGGGCAAGACCACCTTTCTCGATCTCATCACCGGGCGCACCAAGCCCGATCTGGGAACCCTCACCTGGGATGATGGAAAACACGATCTCCTCAAGATGAACGAGTATGAGATCTATCGCCTCGGCATCGGTCGCAAATTCCAAACCCCCACGGTTTATAACGACCATACTGTTACCGAAAACCTGATCCTCTCCCTTGCCGGCTCGCGCGGCATCTGGCACAGCTTGTTCGGAAAAATCACCTCCCAACAGAAGGACCGCATCGCGGAAATCCTCGCCATCATCAAGCTGACCGACAGCGCCCATCGCAAGGCCGGCATCCTCGCTCACGGGCAAAAGCAGTGGCTCGAAATTGGCATGCTGCTCGCCCAGGAAGCCCGGCTTCTGCTAGTCGATGAACCCGCCGCCGGCATGACGGACGAGGAAACCTATCGTACCGGCGAACTCCTGCTTTCGTTAGCCGGAAAACACACCATCGTCGTCATCGAGCACGACATGACCTTCGTTCGTCAGATTTCCCAAGGGCGCAAAGTCACCGTGCTCCATCAAGGGCACGTCCTTTGCGAGGGGCCTGTCGACCAGGTCCAGAACGATGAGCGCGTCATCGAAGTCTACCTTGGCCGGAAATCCAAAGCCGCTTGAACCAGCCATGACCGCCACCCTCACCCAGGAAGACCTCGGCATCGCCAACCTCCGTGTCTCCATCGGCGGCAGTGCCATCCTTCGTGGCATCGATCTAACCATCCGGCCCAAGTCCGTCTTCTGCCTCATGGGGCGAAATGGCGTTGGAAAAAGCACCACCCTTAAGGCGCTTACCGGACTCTATCCAATCGACTCGGGAAGATTCACACTGCAAGGCGCGGACATCACCAGGCTCAGCTCCGCCGACCGGGCCCGCAGCGGCCTCGGCTATGTTCCTCAAGGTCGTGAAATCTTCCCACTCCTCACCGTCGAGGAAAACTTGTTCATCGGTCTCAATGCTCGCGGTTGGAAAAAGGATCCCTCCCAGGTCGACCGGGTTTTCACGCTCTTTCCCATCATCAAGGAATTCCTCCACCGCAAGGGCGGCATGCTCTCCGGCGGGCAGCAGCAGCAACTCGCTATCGGCCGGGCGCTACTCACCAAGCCCAAGCTCCTCATCCTAGACGAACCCACGGAGGGAATTCAGCCCAACATCATCGACCAGATTGGCGACGCCATCAAGATGCTCCGCTCCGAGGGCGAAATGAGCATCCTGCTTGTCGAGCAGTACCTCGACTTCTGCAAGGAGCTCGGTGACGACTTCGCCATCCTCGAACGAGGGGCTGTGGCAGCTTCCGGTGAAATGACCGCCCTCACGGAAGAGATCGTCAAAGAATTTCTTACCGTTTGATGCAAATTCGAATCTTCATGAGCGTGATTCATGATGTATGTCGGTGATGAATGATCTCATTCACAGTGGCTAAAGACCGGCAGAAAATTCATCCAGGCAAGTGTTTTCACTCATGAAACTTTCTTGACTGGCATGGATCAAGCTGAGAAACAGGGCGGGCAGTATCATCTGCCATCACACACACAACCAAACAATAAGCTGAACCATGAAAAGAAAGCACTGCCTTAACTTCATCAACATGCCGCTCGTCGCGCTCGCGCTGACTGCTGGATCCGCCGTCGCAGGCACCGAAACCGTTGCTGCCCCCGCACCAGCCCCCGCGACAGAGGATGTAATCTCTGCGACGCTCTCGCTTGCGACCAACTCGCACTTCATTTCATACGGCAAGGACGTCTGGGGCGATGGTTCGTCGATGTCTAGCAACAATTTCAACCCAATGTTGGAATTCGCATTCAAGCTCCCTGAAAACTTCACCCTCACCATGGGGACATGGTGGGACGTGACCGCCAAAGGTGACGGTCTTCCCCAGACACTGGGTGGCGACATCTATGAGGTCGACCTCTGGGCCGGACTCAGCTACACCTACGAAAAGTTCACCGTTGGTGCGACCTATCAGGCATGGGTGTATGGAGACGGAGTCGAAGGCATCGTCGATGTCAAACTCGGTTATGACACCTTCCTTTCCCCGACCCTGACGTTCCACAACCGTGTTTCGGAAGGTGCTTCTGGTGGTGATACCGGGACGATTGCCGTGCTCGGTCTTTCCTACTCCATCGAAGCGGGTCCTGTCACCTTTTCGGTCCCGTTCAACGTCGCCGCCAACCTGACGGACGACTACAACGGTTTTGGGATTAGTGATTCGGGTTACGCCTATACTTCAGTGGGTCTGCAGGCTGCCTATCCGCTCGCGTTCCTTGGTTCGACCTATGGCGAATGGAGTGTCACTGGCGGAATCACCCAGTATTGGACGGAGGCCGATGTGCTTCCAAACAACCCCAAGAACCAGTTTCTCACGTATAATGTTGGTCTTTCGGCCAGCTTCTAATTCTCAGTTGGTTATCTGCTAAAACGGTTGCGGCGGAAGGGTCCTATTGATCGATTGGTATCAATGCTCTTCCGCTAGCTTCTTGTAAAGACACCTTTCAGCGCGCTTCGATCAGCGTGTTGGAGGGTGTTTTTGTTTGTTGTCTCATGACAAGTGCGATTCTCCCTCCACTGCCGGATGCGGTCGACCTCCGAGGTGGTCACCGTCGAGGATGTTCGCAAAGCGCGGGGGGGCGAGCAAGAGTCATCAAAAATTGGTGAAGTTTCCCCGCTGTGGGAGGGGATTGTTCAAGAAACTTTCCGAATGGCATGGTTCTAGCTATGTCATCTCCGCCGCATTCCATTCTGGATGTTTGGCTGATTCGTAGAACTCCCCGAAAAACAAATCCCACATAAAAACAATGATCCACAAACTTCTTCCTACCGCACTTGCTGCGCTCTCCCTCACCGCGGCCTCTGTGCATGCCCAGGATGCCGTCAAGGTTGGCGTGCTCCACTCGCTCAGCGGCACGATGGCCATCAGCGAGACCTCACTGCGGGACGTGCTGCTATTCACCTTCGACGAGATCAATGCCGCCGGCGGCGTGATGGGCAAGAAAATCGAGCCAGTCGTCGTTGACGGAGCTTCGAACTGGCCGCTCTTCGCGGAAAAAGCCAAGCAGCTTCTCGATCAGGACAAGGTTGCCGTCACCTTCGGGTGCTGGACCTCTGTTAGCCGGAAGTCGGTGCTTCCGGTCTTCGAAGAGAAAAAGGGCCTGCTCTTCTATCCGGTGCAGTATGAGGGCGAGGAAATGTCCCCCAACATCTTCTACACCGCCGAGGCCGTGAACCAGCAGGCCACTCCCGCCGTTGACTACATGCTTGAGGAAGGAAAGAAGAAGTTCTATCTCATCGGTTCCGACTATGTCTATCCGCAGACCACCAATCTAATTCTGCTCGAGTATCTTCTAAGCAAGGGCGTGCCGCTCGAGAACATCGGCGGCGGCTTCACCAAGGACGCCAGCGGGAAAATCATTTCCGCCGGGAAATACACCCCGTTCGGCCACACCGACTACCAGCAAATCATCTCCGAGATCAAGCAGTTCGCCGCTTCCGGTGATGCATGCATCATCAACACCCTCAACGGTGACACCAACGTTCCCTTCTTCAAGGAATACGCCGCCGCCGGTCTCGATGCCGAGTCCTGCCCTGTTGTGAGTTTCTCGGTTTCCGAGGACGAGTTCCGGGGCCTGCCAGCGAGTCAGCTCGTCGGGCAACTCGGCTGCTGGACTTATTTCCAGTCCATCAAGAGTCCGGAAAACACCAAATTCATCAAGAACTTCCAAGCTTGGCTGGCTAAGTCGGACGTTCCCGGAATCGTCAAGGAGGGCCGTGTAACCTGCTCGCCAATGGTTCTCTCCTATAACGGCGTGTATCTCTGGAAAGCCGCTGTCGAAAAGGCCGGCTCGTTCGAACCGGAAAAAGTCATGGCCGCTCTCAAGAGTGGAATCTCGTTCAATGGTCCTGGCGGTAAGATCACCACCCAAGCCAACCATCACCTCACGAAGAACGTTTACATCGGTGAGACCAAGGCTGACGGCCAGTTCAAGATCCTCAAGGAATACAAGGATGTCGTCGGCGAGCCTTTCCTCAAGGGCACCTACAAGGCGAAATAATTCATCAATCTCCACTCAGTTGTTTTTGGTTTGAAAACCATGTCCTTCTCGGAGGGCATGGTTTTTTTTCGATACTCGCTTGGCATGCTCGTTGCTCGCTGCAAGTATTCGCACAACTTCGCCGATGAAAGCTTCCCGCTCGTTCCCATGGTCTCCCTTGTTAAACCGCCTCCTTTGCGCGGTCTTCTGCCTCTTCCCCTCCGTTCTGCTCGCGCATCCCGGTCACTACCATCCGGACGAAACCGACGAGTTCGATTTCTTCACTTCGGCCGTAGCGCATTCCCATGGTGTGTTTGATTTTGTTCTGATCGGCCTGGTGATTGTGGCCCTGGCCTCTGCGGTGCTCTGTGTGAAGCCGGTCTTCAGAATCAGCGCTCTTGCCGTGGGCCTCGGTTCGCTTTCGCTGCTTCCGATTCTCTGAATCCTCCCCGCTGATGCATCTTTCTCCACGCGAACAGGAAAAACTCCTCATCGTCGTCGCCGGTGATCTGGCAAGCCGCCGCCGCGCGCGCGGGTTGAAGCTGAACTATCCGGAAACCGTCGCCTTGATCACCGCCGGGCTGCTGGAGGCCGCGCGCGATGGAAAGTCGGTCGCCGAGCTCATGAGCTTCGGCACCACTCTGATCTCTCGCGATGAGGTCATGGAGGGTGTCGCCGAAATGATTCATGACGTCCAGGTGGAAGCCACTTTCCCAGACGGCACCAAACTCGTCACCGTTCACAATCCCGTCCGATGATCCCCGGAGAAGTCATCACCCCGCCCGATGCCCCTGACCTCGATCTTAATCCCGGTCTGGCCACGCTGAGCGTCATCGTTGCCAACACCGGCGACCGCCCGATTCAAGTGGGCAGTCATTTCCATTTTGCCGAGGTGAATTCCTCCCTCCACTTCGACCGCGCCGCCGCCCGTGGATTTCGGTTGAATATCCCCGCTGGCACCGCCATCCGCTTCGAGCCCGGCGATACCCGTGAGGTCCCGTTAGTCGCCTTCGCTGGCACCCGCGAGGTCCACGGCCTCAACAACCTCGTCAACGGCCCGCTTGACTCATGAAACAAACCCGCGCCAACTACGCCGGCATGTTCGGTCCCACCACGGGTGACCAAGTCCGCCTCGCCGACACCGAGCTGTTCATCGAAGTCGAGCGCGACCTCATCGCCGAAAACGGCGGCTATGGTAACGAAGTCAAATTCGGCGGCGGCAAGGTCATCCGCGACGGCATGGCGCAGTCGCCACTCGCGCTCGATGCGGATTCGCTCGATCTTGTCATCACCAACGCACTCATCCTCGACGCCGCGCAAGGCGTGATCAAGGCAGACATCGGTATCAAGCACGGCCGCATTGTCGGCATCGGCCATGCGGGAAATCCGTTATTGCAGGACGGCATCAGCATGACCATTGGCGCGGCCACCGAGGTCATCGCGGGCGAGGGCTGCATCGTCACCGCCGGTGGCATCGACACGCACATTCATTTCATCTGCCCGCAGCAAATCGAGCACGCCATCGCCAGTGGCGTCACCACCCTCATCGGCGGCGGCACCGGCCCGGCCCACGGCACCTATGCGACCACGTGCACCCCGGGGAAATGGAACATCCACCGGATGCTCGAAGCCGCCGAGGCGTTTCCCATCAACCTCGGATTTCTCGGGAAAGGAAATTGCTCCTCGCCCGAACCACTTCGCGAGCAGGTGCTCGCCGGAGTCATCGGTCTCAAGCTCCACGAAGACTGGGGCACCACACCGGCTGCCATCGACACATGTCTAACCGTCGCGGACGAGTTCGACATCCAGGTCGCCATCCACACCGACACCCTTAATGAAGCCGGCTTCGTCGAAAGCACGCTTGCCGCCTTCAAGGGGCGTACCATCCACACCTATCACTCCGAAGGCGCCGGCGGCGGTCACGCGCCCGACATCATCCGCGTCTGCGGCGAGGCCAATGTCTTGCCGTCCTCCACCAATCCGACCCGCCCGTTCACCACCAACACCATCGACGAGCATCTCGACATGCTCATGGTCTGCCACCACCTCGACTCGCGCATCCCCGAGGACGTCGCCTTCGCGGAAAGCCGCATCCGCCCGGAAACCATCGCTGCTGAAGACCGCCTTCACGACATCGGCGCGATCTCCATGATGTCGTCTGATAGCCAGGCGATGGGCCGCATTGGCGAGACCATCACCCGCACCTGGCAGACCGCGCACAAGATGAAGGTGCAGTTTGGCAAGCTTGAAGGCCAGTCCCATCCCGCCGCTGATAATTTTCGGGCGCTCCGCTATGTCGCCAAATATACCATCTGCCCGGCCATCACCCATGGCATTGCCCACGAGGTCGGCAGCATTGAAGTGGGAAAACTCGCCGACATCGTCATCTGGAAACCCGCGTTTTTCGGCGTGAAGCCGGAAACCATTCTCAAGGGCGGCCTCATCGCCTGGGCGAACATGGGCGATCCGAACGCATCCATCCCTACACCGCAGCCGACGATGTATCGCCCGCAGTTCGGCGCGTTTGGAAAGGCCGTCGCCGCCACTTCCGTCACCTTCGTGAGCGCCGCGTCACTTGAATCAGGCTCACTTGCCGGACTCGGACTGGCCAAGCGCCTCGTCGCCGTGAAAAACTGCCGGTCCATCACCAAGCGCGATCTTCCCTTCAACGATTCCCTGCCGGTCATCACCGTGGACCCGGACACCTACACGGTCACGGCCGACGGCGAAGAACTGCGGTGCGAACCCATGGCCGTGCTTCCCATGGCGCAGCGCTATTTCCTGTTTTAGCGTTTGGGGCGCGTAACCACTTGGAGCAGGCGGGAGCTGACACCCGGCGGTCAACGCGGTTTCGTCACTACAAGGTGATGCCAAAGACACCGAGTTAACAGCCAGATCAAGCGTCTATTGAATCACCGGGAGCTCCTTGCGAATTTGTGGCAGCTCCTCAAATGGGCTGTTCTTGTCGTTCCGGTCGGATTTCTAGCAGGTTCAGCGAGCGCTTTTTTTCTCTGGTCGCTCGACCGGCTAATGGAAATACACTGGCATTAGGGTTGGCTGTTGTTTTTGCTACCCGTTGCCGGAGCCGCGATCAGTCTGATCTATCATCACTTCGGGAAGTCGGTCGAGGCGGGCAACAATCTGATTCTTGAACAAATCCACACGCCCGGCGGCGGAGTGCCTTTGCGGATGGCTCCGTGGGTCCTCATCGGCATACTGCTCACCCACTTATGTAGTGGTTCCGCCGACCGCGAGGGGACGGCGGTTCAAATTGGCGGGAGCCTGGCGGACGCCTACCGGGGGCTGTTCCGCATCGACGCGAAGCACCAGCGGATGCTGTTCATGGCGGGCATCGCCGCGGGGTTTGGTTCTGTTTTCGGCCTCGTCAGCCGCTTGTTTTCCGTGCTGGTGCATCTGTTAAAGGGATCCTGGATGCGTGTCATTCCGCTGCCATGGCTGCAGCCCGCGGTGGGGGCGGCGGTCGTCATTGGGTTGGTCTATCTGCTCGGGACCCGCGACTATCTGGGCATCGGCGTGAGCCATCCCGGTCCGGATGTCGTCACGATTCTTTCGTCATTTCATCCCGGAGGCGCGAATCCATGGAGCTGGTGGTGGAAACTCGCTTTCACGGCGGTCACCCTGAGTTGCGGATTCAAGGGAGGCGACGTCACACCCTTGT
>JBIHZT010000002.1:0-34739 GCA_044240265.1 Luteolibacter sp.
CAAAGACGGGACGACGATTCGTCGGCGGCGGGAATGTTTGCAGTGTGCCTACCGCTACACGACCTACGAGCAGATCGAGCGCACCGAGCTGCGTGTGGTGAAGCGGGACGGAGCGCGGGAAGCGCTCAACCGCGAGAAGTTGATGAGCGGGCTGATCAAGGCCTGCGAGAAGCGCCCGGTGCCGATGGATCGTCTGGACCGCGCGGTGGAGGAAATTCTAACCGAGCTGCACAAGGACCACGTCAGCGAGGTGCCGTCTGCGATCATCGGCGGCAAGGTGATGGACAAGCTCCATCAGATCGATCCGGTCGCCTACGTCCGCTATGTTTCGGTCTATCGCCAGTTCGAGGACGTGAACGAGTTCATCGCGGAAATCCAGTCGCTTTCCCGCCGCGCCGCGCGCGATCCGTTCCAGCGTCGGCTTTTCAAAGACTGACCGGTTCGTCGCCACATCCGAACTGACTCCCCCCAACCCCTCACCCCTTTGATTTTCCCCCTCCGCAAAAGCATCCTGTGATCTCCATCATCGGCAACCGCCCCGCTCTTCAAATCGGCCGCTATCAGGTGATCGATTACGATACCGCGTGGCTGGACGTCGCCCTGCACCGGGCGGCGCAGGCGGCGGACCATGAGGATTTCCCGTTCGTCACCGACATCCGCAGTGGCGTGGTGCAGTATTTGGAAACCAAGTGCCCGCTCAAGCTGCTGCCGCTGGAAGACCTTTTCGCGCGGATGCGGAAAATGCTGATCAAGATCGGTTGCGAGCGCATCGCGGAGAAACTCCAGCCACTGGCTCCGCCGGTGACCGTTTCGCTGGTCCACTCGGCGATGGAGGCGGGCAATGGTTTCGAGCTGGCGTTTTTCGAGACGCTGCGTTTCGAGCTCAGCGATCTGCGCGCGGCCGGAGCCGAGGAAATCCGCTTCACGGGACTGCGGGAAAGCGCGCTGATCCTCCGCGGCGCGGCGAAGTGGAATAAACACTGCGAGGCGCTTTACACCGAGATTTACGCCTTCATCAGCGCCTGGGACAGCGACCAGCTCCGCAGCGACAAGCTGCTGAGTCTGTGTATGGATCCTTGATCAACGCTCGATCCGGAAGCCGGCGCAATTTTCCAGAAGCGGGATTTTTTTTGCGATCAGGTTTTTGATGTGGTGGGCGACGGTGGACTCCTCGGCGATTTCCTTGATGAAGGATTCCACCTCGTCCGGCTCGCCCATGACTTGTAGCTCGACGCTGCCGTCCGACAGGTTTTTCACCCAGCCGCAGACTTCGAAACCGCGCGCGAGGTCCTTGACGGTGTAGCGGAAGCCGACGCCCTGGACGCGGCCTTCGAAGATGACTTGTTTGGCGATCATGCGAAAACTTGGGAGTGGAGGTTATGGGTTGCCGAGTTTGGCGGCGGTGGCGGGCTCGAAGGTGTTGAGGAAGCGGAGCCGGGTGGGGGAAATGCGGGTGAGCTGGAGGTGGCGTTTTTCGGGAGAGACGACGGCTTGACCGGGTGTGGCGGGTTCCGGCCGGCCGGCCAGGGTGGCGACGAGTTTGAGGGCGGCAGCCTGGAGCTTGTCGGCGGCGGCGGCGTTTTCCAGCTCGATGTCCCAGAGCACGGCGGAGGATTCCTGACCGTCGGGAAACAACAGGTAGCGGTCGTTTTTCCATGCGGCGGCGATTTCAGAAGCTTCCGCCAGATCACCGAGCCAGAGGCGCAGGCCGAGCACGCCGGCGGTATCGGTGAGGAAAGGTTCTTCGGGAACGGCTGGGAGTTCCAACGCCATGGGTTCCACGGCGGGTTGGGCGGGAAAAACGATGGCGCGGGTCGTTTGCGGCTGCTTGCGGAATGCGGCGTGCAGCGGGTCGTTGCCCTGGACGTAGAGTGTGTCGGCAAAGGCTTTTCCTTCAGTCACGGGGAAGGTGGTGAGGCCCCGCAGAAACGGGGAAAGGCTGGCCATCAGTTGCGTGGCCTCGACGTTTTCCTTCATCGGCATAAAGCCGATGGCGCGGGCGTTGGCGGCATAGAACCGCGCCTCGGAACCGGCGGCGGCTCCCTGGTGAAGCGCTTCCCGCGCGCGGGCGGCGTCGTCGCCGGGGTAAGCGGGTGGCGGCGGGAAATTCTGATGGAAAAGGATGCGGGCAAGCAGGCGGACGAGCGCGGCCTGGTCCGGGATGTTCTTCAACTCGAAGCGGTCCGTGACCCAGCCCTCGCCGGTGACGTCGTCGAACCACCCGAGCGCGCCGATGGCGCGGACGGCGGTGAGCTGCGCTAACAAATCATCGCCGGGCCGCAGCCAGCCGATGAGTTTGTAAGACTCCTGCCTGTCGTCGATGCCGGACGGGCCGAAGCGGCTCTCAATGGCGGCGGCGATGCGGTCGCGGAGTTCCTCGCCGGCGATGCGGTGGAGCACCGGGCTGGAGAGGAAACGCAGGCCGAACTCCTTTTCCACGCGGTCGATGATTTCCTGCGGCACGGCCAGCTCTCCACCGCCCTGGGCGAGCGAGCGGAGTGATTCGTTCTCGCGCTTGAGCATCGCGTTTTCCTCGCCGGCGATGCGGAGCTGGTTTTCGAGTTCCGCCAGATCCGCGGTGCTGGCGGACGAGCGCCAATGGAGGCCCTGGAGGATGCCGGCCGCGCCGATGACGCCTCCGAGAAGCCAGGGCAGCAAGGTTTGTGGAGAGGGCACGACGGGATGAAAATCGTTAGGCAGGGGGCGCCTTTACTTGAAGGGATTCGCTTCGATGGCGGAGGACTTCACGCCGAACACCTGCTCGAAGGTCTTCCCGGGCAGCAGGTTGTAAACGATGGGGGCGCTGCGTTTGCCTTCCGCATCGTAGAGGTAAACGATTTTCTGCACGGGCATTTCCTTGCCGTTGGCCGGGTTGATGCGCTTGACGCGGGAGTCGAACATCAGCTCCTCGACGAGCAGTCCGGTGACTTTGTGATAGCCGTAGCTGACCTTGAACATCTCGGTGCCCAAGCCGTCTTTGATCTTGCAGCTCAGCGGATTGCCATTGGCATCCATGCGGTAGGTGGTGAGCATGGTGAGCACCCCGTTCGGCGAGACAGTCTTCTTGGTGAGCGTGCGGCTGTCAGGGCTGCGGACGAAGACGGCACGCGAGCCATCCTCCATTTTCATGATACGGACGTTCGGTCCATCCACGGTCTCGATGTCGTTGGCATGGCAGGTGAGTGAAAATAGAAGTCCCGCGGCGATGATGCGGAGATTCCAAGTTGCCAGTCGATTCATAAGCCACAAAGTAAGCACCTCGCGCGGACGCTGCAAGCCGCCAATTTTGACCGATGATTTGGAAAACACGACGGGCGGCGCTTGATCTCACGGACAAGGCGCAGGTGATGGGAATTTTAAACGTGACGCCGGACTCGTTCTCGGACGGCGGTGAGCATGATGATACCGGCACCGCGCTGGAGCATGCCCGGCGGATGATCGGCGAGGGCGCGGGAATCATCGACATCGGCGGGGAATCAACGCGGCCGGGGGCAGCGGTGGTTCCGGTCGCCGAGGAAATCGCCAGGACAGCACCGATCATCGCCACGTTGCGTGCCGAGTGGGACGGGCTGATTTCCATCGATACGTCCAAGGCGGCGGTGGCGGTGGCGGCGCTCGCCGCCGGGGCTGACATTGTGAACGACGTGAGCGGTTTGCTGGCGGATCCGGAAATGGCGGGTGTCTGCGCCAGGTCCGGCTGCGGCGTGGTGGTGATGCACATGCAGGGGACGCCGCGGACGATGCAGGCGGCACCGCATTACGCGGATGTGGTCGCGGATGTGAGGGCGTTTTTCATGGAACGGCTGGAGACGCTCACGGCGGCGGGGATCGATGCTGCGGCATTGTGTTTCGATCCCGGCATCGGCTTTGGAAAAACGCTGGAGCACAATCTGGAGCTGCTTCGGTCGTTGGAGAAAATTTCAATCGCCGGGCGGCCGCTGCTGCTAGGTGTGTCGCGGAAGTCGTTCATCGGGAAAATCCTCGGCACCGACGAGCTGGACGCGCGGGAGTGGCCGACGGTCGCAATCACCGCCAGCGCCCGTGAAAAGGGAGTGATGCTGCACCGGGTGCATGCCGTCCGGCCGAATCTGGAGGCGCTGCGGATGACCGAGGCGATTCTCAGTTCCCAGGCGCGGCGGCCGGCTTGCGGCTGACGGCGAAGCGGTATTTCGTGATGGCGGCGACAATGCCACTGGCGATCGCGTTCTGATAGGATTCATTTTCGATGATCCGCGCCTCGTAGGGATGGCTCATGAAGCCGCCTTCAAAAAGAATCGCGGGATGGCGGACTCCGGAGAGCACGCTGAAACGCGCCCGCTTGATGCCACGATCCAGGGTGTTTTTACCAAGCCGCTGGAGGACCGAGCCGTGGATGGAAGTGGCGAGCGCGATGTTCGCCGAGTCATGTTCATTGCCCGCGCGGGTCTGGAGATCGGCGGCTTTGAAATTGCTGTCGTAGTGGGGGACGCCGGGCGGGGAGAGCGTGAATGTCTCGATGCCGCGGGCCGCGCTGCCGCCGGAGTTGAAGTGGATGCTGATGTAAATGGCGTTTTCCTTCACGGCGTTGGCGAACTCCACGCGCTCCTGAAGTGATAGAAAGAGGTTGCTGTTGCGGGTCATCACGACCTTGAAGCCCTTGGCCTCCAGTTGCTTTTTCACCATGCCGGAGACCTTGAGATTGTAGTTCGCCTCGGTGCCGTAGGGATTGGTGGCACCGGGGTCCTTTCCGCCGTGGCCGGGATCGAGGATGACGGTGCGGAAGTCGGCGGCGTTCTGGATGAAATTCGGGCGAAGGACGGGATCGATCAGTTTCGCCAGGTCGATTCGCGAGACGTAAATCTTGTCGCCGACGGTCGCGATCTCGTGGCTGAACACGAATTTCACGTTGTTCATCAGGCACTCGTTGCCGCCGACCTTGAGCTTCATTTCCACCTTGGCGTTCTCCAGAACGATGTTGCTACCCGAGCGGGTCAGCTTGGTGAAGCTGTAGAAGCGCTTGATGCTCTCAACGGAGACGTACTCGCGGCCATCGATTTTCGTGACGTCCCAGCCGGAGGGTGCCACGGCGGACTTCGCGGTGCCGGTGGCCAAGACGGCCATCACGACCGCCGCAAGCAAGGACCGGAGCAGGAAGATGGAGGAAAATTTACGCACGGGTTTCTTCGGCTTGTATCAATTGAAAACGTGGATGACAACCGGATTTGTCGGCTGAAAACGGCTGGATTACAGGTTTCTGCGGCCCTGCATGGCCCGCAGCAGGGTGAGACCGTCGGCATGTTCGAGGCCACCGCCAGCGGGCAGGCCTTGGGCGATGCGGGTGAGCTTGCAATTCCTGCCGCGCAGCAACTCGGCCAGGTAATTGGCCGTGGCCTCCCCCTCCACATCCGAGCCGAGCGCGAGAATGACTTCGATTTCCTCCGGTGCCGCCTCGATGCGGCGGATGAGCGGCGGGATGCGCAGATCCTCCGGCGACACGCGGTCGAGCGGAGACAGCTTGCCACCGAGGCAGTGGTAACGGCCGCGGAAAGCGCCGGAGCGCTCGAGCGGCAGGACGTCGGTGGCCTGCTCGACAACGCACAGGATCCGGTCGTCGCGGGAGGAGTCGTCACACACGTCGCAGCCGGACTCGGTGGCGAAGAAGCCGCACGCCGGGCAGGGGCGGATCGTGTCCTTCGCGACTAACAACGCGTCGGCAAGCGGCGCGGGATTCGCCTTGGGGCTTTGCAGCAGCCAGACGGCGATGCGCTCGGCGCTGCGGGGGCCTACGCCGGGAAGGCGCTTGAGCTCGCCGACGAGGGCTTTGACGGGTTCCGGGAAATCAACGTGCCGCATGGGAATCTTCAGTAGGGGTTTCTTCGGCGGGTTGCTTGACCGCGTCGCACGCCATCCGGTGGTTTCCGGCGTAAACCAAGGCGCACACGCCGGACCACAGGACGGCGATGAAGGGTGCGGCGATGTCCGGGGAGCGTGCGGCAAGGCTGAGCACCGGAGCCCACCCCGCGATGAGAACCAGCGCGGTGATCCACAACACGACGCGCCGCCACGCGCCCGCCACGCTGAGGATCGCGAACGCCAGCCAGAAGGCGAAAACGACGGTCGCCAGCCACACCGACCACTCGGGCAGCGCTTTGGGAAATCCACCGGCCTTGCCGTTAGCCACCAGGCGGCCTATCAACTGATCCACCCGGTCAAGAATCCGCAGCACGCCCAGCCCCGCGACGAGCAGGATCGAGAGCGAGCCGATCGCGGCGGCGGGCACCAGCACGTGGCCTTCCGGATGTGGATGGGATGCTTTTTTCAAAATCACTTTTTCCTCATGAAGCTCTCCTCATACGGCGGCTCGGCCGCGACGACCCGCTCGACTGACAAAACCGGCTGGATGATGCCCTCTTCCAACAGAAAGCGCATGGTGCCGGAGACTTTCACCCAGTCGTTTTCCGGAAAATCCGGCGGCGTCTTGCCGAACTCCAGCACGATGGGGATGGGCCGGCTGTCCGCCGCGCAACAGGTGATGAAGAGCCGGTAGAGGCGCTTGCGCGAGCCGTGCGGATTACGGATTTTCTCATCCATCCAGCGGCCCTCCGTCTGCACCTTGAGGCCGTCGAGCAGCGTCTGCATCTCGCGGTCGCCGGAGGAGAAGAACAGCTCCATCAGGCTGAATTCGAGAAACCCGTCGCCGGTCTTGCGGTGGCTTTTTTCAATTTCCTCCAGCGTCAGCGCGGGGATGCTGGAGGCGAGAAACGGCGAGTTGAACGCGGAGGGCGCGTCATAAAGCCCCTTCCGCCCGAGCGCGGCGGCGGAGTATTCGTCCTTCGTCCAGGCGACGGACAAGGCGACCGGCACGATCATCAGGAGCAGAGCGGTGATGGGGTGCATGTCGCCGCTTTCATGATCATGGTCGGTGTCCCCGTCGCCGTGGTCGTGGCCGCAGTCGGCTTTTTGTCCGGCGGTCAGGAGATTGAAAAGCCCGAGCACCGCAAGCCCCAGACCGCCGGCGAAGGCGATGGGCCGGAAGTCCGGCGCGAGGTATTTGTTGATGCGCCCGCTGCTGTAAAAATACAGCAGCACCGCGCTCCAGCCGAGGATCGCGAGCGAGAAGAGAATGCGCCGGGTTTGCGGTTTCATTGCGCTTCAATGAGGAGTTGCTGCCAGAACACCGAGATGCCGCCGATGGCGAGGAACAGGCCGAGCGCGAGCAGCACGATGAAGCGCTTCCGCAGCACGGTCTGATAGAGGAAAATCAGTTTCACATCCATCATCGGCCCGAAGGTGAGGAAGGCAAGTTTCGCCCCCCACGAGAATTTGTCCAAGGTCGCCGCAATGAAGGCGTCCGAGGTGCTGCAAAGGCTCAGCACGAACGCGAGCACCATCAGCGCGGCCGGCGCGGCGGCCGGGTTCTTCGCAAGACCGTCGAGCCATTGCGCGCCGGGGGCGATGCCGGTGTTGAAGAGCGCGGTGATCGAGACGCCGATGGAGAAATAAACCGCGACGTCCACGAAGTCCTTCATCGCGGAGCGCAGCGCGGCGACCAGGCGACCGTCCGCCGCCGGCTCCTCGTCGTGGTGGTGGTGCCCGCAGCATGAGGATCCGTGTTCGCAGGGCGCCTCCGTCGCGTCGTCCTTTTCCAGGCTTTCCACGAGCTTGGATTTGAGCACCGCGGCGAGTGGTAGTTTTGAAACGATCAGCCCGACACCGACCGCGATGAGAAAACCTAG
Source organism: Luteolibacter sp. (assembly GCA_044240265.1). GTDB lineage: Bacteria > Verrucomicrobiota > Verrucomicrobiia > Verrucomicrobiales > Akkermansiaceae > Luteolibacter. Next base: position 7,716 of record JBIHZT010000002.1, read on the forward strand.
CAGCAGCCGCGAGCTTGTCATCATCGCCGCGCCCTGGCCTTGGAACGCCTTCCAAGTGCTCAGCGCGGTGATTGGATTCACGATCGGCGCGGCCAGCATGTAAGTCAGCGCGCAGGATACCGGCAGCCCCTTTTTCACCAGCCGCCGGATCACCGGCACTACCGCGCACTCGCAGACCGGGAACACCGCGCCCAGCAGGCCGGCTGTCAGCACGGCCTGAAATTTATTCCGCGGCAGGAAGCGGTCCATCGCGCCCGCCGGCAGGTAAATGTCGATGAAGCCGCTGATCAGCGTGCCCAGCAGGATGAACGGCACTCCTTCGAAAAGGATGCTCAGGAACGCGAGCGCAAAGTCCTGCTGGGAATCGGGCGACATCGCGGCGAGCAAACGCTGGCCCGGCACTTCTGTCAACCGGCAGTCCGGCGACGACCTCTACACCGTCGGGATCCACTCCGAAGAAGTCCGGGATTTGAACTTCAAAAAGTCCTCCGGGATTCCGACCCTGGCGGCGCAAGGGAAGGATGCACGAGCCCCCATCCCGCCCAGGGCAAGCTTCACGGATCATTTCCCCTGCATGATCGTGATTCCCATGAGACCGATCATGGTTTCGTTGGTGGAGGTCTCAAGCTCGATGGATTGGATCGTTTTGTCGCCGGCGAGGTCGATTTCATAAAGATGACCATGGGCATTCTTGCCCAGCGCCACGGGATGGCCGCCGAGAGCGTAGGGTTTTGCCTGACCCGATCCGAGCCAGTCATCGATGGTCTCCGGGTCGCGCAGGACAACATCCCGGTGCGTGCCGTCATCGAGTTTCACCCGGATCCGGCCATTGTCCATGCGGCTCTGGCTGATGGGGATCGAGGCGACGGCAAGCACCGCCACCTTGCGTCCACGCTGGTTGACGGGAATTTCAACGCGGGCGGGAAACTGCTCGTAGAGCGATGTGAAAACGGAATCCTTGCCCTCGGTGGCAAGCGCGAAGGGAATGCGATTCTCCACCACGAAGCGGCCATTCGCCGCGGTCACCAGCGACATGTCAGCCGTGACGCCGGCGCGGCCGTGCGTTTCCCACCAGACGCGGCCGTTTGCCTGGAGCGTTCGCAAACCATCCTTCTTGGCCCAGGGAAACACCTCGATTCTCGGGCTATATCGATTGGAATGGAGGTCCACCAGGCGTTGGTTCACCCACTTGTCGAGATCCACGGGCTGCGGCTGCAAGCTGGCGTCGTCCGCCGCCTTCGTCACTTGATTCGCGGAATCGGATGACCTGACATCAAGCTCGGCCGGCACCCACATTTCCACATTCCCGTGCCGGACCAGCACGAAATACGTCGCCACGCCGGATTCTCCCGGCAGTGGAATGACACAGCTCCTGCCATCATCGGCGATGCGCGCGTCATCGACCGCGCTCCGGCTCTGCCGCACGGATACGATTTTCCCGCGATCGAGGCGGACGCTGCACGTTCCGTCCGCGACGCCTTCTGCCGGGATGACGGCTTCGGGCAAGGCTTCGTTGCCATAGGCAACCCGGACCTGCGTTTCTTTAGCCAGCGGGGCTTCGACGACAATCCAGCCAAGGCCGATTCCCGCTTCCATCCGGTAGGCTGCCGGCTTGCCATTAACCGTCACCTTGTCGATAGCCGCGCGCCTCGCACGGAGCCGGACCGTGGGCTTGAGGTCGCCTGGCGTCTGGATCGATATCGTCTCAATGCCATCTTTCCAGGTGTATCGATATCCGGCCGCGGGCATGCGGATCGAGGCATGTTCCCATTCGAGCGGGAACGATGGCTGCAAAATCACACGCTGGTCCGGTGCCAGCATCCGCACGCCGAACAAGCCCTCGACGACGTTGCGGACATACAACGAAGTGGTGTCGGTGAAATCCGTGTGCTGGCGGAAAGAGCCGTCGTGATTGATGACATAACCCGTCGCTCCAGGTGCCGGACCGGCGAAGGCGCTGCCATCGATGGCGCGGCGGAATGGTTCCGCGGCATCCGACTGACCGATCCGATAGAGAGCCAGAAGCATGTTGATCATTTCGGCGGTGTAAATCCCGCGCGTGCTGTATTGGTCGGGCAGCCACTCAGAGGAGTAAATGATTGCGCCATCGCGGGGCAATCCGCGGATGGTTTCGAAGCGGCGCAAGGCGAAACGCAGCATCCGGTAAGACTCGAATGGATCGCAGAAACCCAGGTCAATAGGCGTGTAAATGCTCGAAAGATCAGGTGATTCGTGGAGGAGCTGATGGCCGAAACGGTCGCGGTATTCGCCATACACTCCCGTCTTCTCCGACCAGAGCCTGGTTTTCATGGCCTTGGCGATTTCCTCCGCGCGTTTCCGAAAGACCGCCGGATCCTTGCCGAGCCGTCCGGCGATTTCCGCCATCGTTTGGTTCGCGCGCCAGAAGTAGGCGGAGGCGATGGTGCCGCCGCCCCCGTTGCACCACTTGTAGTCGGTATTCCATGCGTTGAGGAAATTCTCATACAGCCCGTCGGGCGTTCTGATCTCTGCCTCGCCCCAGGCGAGATGGCGCGCGATGGCATCGAAGCCGCCATTTTTGAGCGGTTCGAGATCGCCGGTCCACTCGTAATCGTAAAGCGCCTGGTCCACGAGGACTTCGCCCATGTTATAAATGTCGTCACGGGTCAGCCTTGCCGGGATGCGCCCGTCCTTCTGTTGTTGGTCATAAAAGGCCTTGGCATGCTCCTGGACGTGCCCGTGCCAACCGGCGACCGTCCCGCCGTAGGTGCTGCGCCATCCGGCATAGGTGTCGTGCCACGCGATGGCCCCGTGCCGGAAGCTCGGTGCATTCCACGAGGCCTCGTAGCCCAGGATCATCGCCGGGTGGGCCGCGTTGAAATACGGATCCGGCGTATCGACATCGATCACCGAGGCGATGGCTTGATTGTCCTGCACGGCGGCGCGGAAGACCTTGGCCGGATCCGCTTGAAAGGCTTTGAATCCTGTCGAATCCGGAGCATCCGGCGTGAGCATGAAGTAAAGTTCACCCTGCTCCGGCCAAGCGGAGGCAAGCGCGGCGACCGCATTTTCATCCGCCGGTGCCGCCAAAAGCGCGGCGGGTCCATCGGCCACCTTGTTGGGATCCGCGGCGTTGAATTTCAAGGGTGCCGAAGCGGTCGCATGGACCGGGATGCCTTTTTCAGAGAGCGTCAGGACATTGTCGGCGAAAGCCAGCTTCGTTCCGCTGCACTCGCCGGGGTTGAACGCGGACTTTCCAGGGTTTTGATCATAATTGCTAGATCCCCTGCCGCCGACGGCCAGCACGAGCGGCGAGGCCGGTTTGCCATGGTGCTTTACCCGCAACAGCAACCCGTCGAATGCCCTGGCACGCACGGCATCCAGCTCGATGGCGGACTCCTTTCCGCCCAGGCGATACTGCTGCTGCCCCCTGTCGTGGCGCGCCAGCACGGGCGTCATCGCCTCCAGCCACTTGCCATCCGCTAGGCCGAGCTTGAGGTTGGCCAACTTGGTCATGGTCTTGGTCGAGGAGATCTGCATCAACATGAACTCCGGACGGTCCCCAGCCAGCGCGATCAGCCGCCATTGCCGGTCCACCGTGCCATAGAGCGGGCGGTTGAAGCGGCCCGCGCCATCCACCCATTCAATAGCTTTGCCCACCGGGTGGTAGCGATAGTGGGTGTTGTCCGCTTGCGCTTCACGGGCAAGTGCGGCGAAGCAAAACGTCAGTGCGGGCAGAAGATAGAGTGTCCGGGAAATCATCATGGTTCTAAGGGTTTGAAATTTGATTTTCGAATTCGTACTTGCCGGAGTCAATCATGAGACACGGAGGCTCTTCGAGGATGGCGGAGTGGCCCCCAGGCAGGATGGCACCATTTCCCTGGCGGGTTGAGCGGTATTCCAGCCTGGCGTCATCGGCCCCGACAGACATTATTTGGCTTCTTCCAGAAAGCGCTGGAGCCCTTGCGCGTGAGCATCGTCAGGATCGTCCACGAGGATTTGGGCGACCGTGCGGCGAGCAACCTCCGGATTCCCGGCCAGTGCCTGGTTCACGGCGAAAATCCGCAGCCGGAAGGTGGACAGCTCCGGATAGAGCTGCCGGTGGCTGGAGTCATAGGCAAGGTCCGCAGCCTGATCCAGCAACCCGCTAACAGCTTCGCGTGATTGCCTGGACTGGCCGCCCCGCAGGGATTCAGCGGCGAGATTGAGCAGATACTCGACATTTCCAGGTTCCAGCTTCACCGCCTGTTCCCATCCAGCTCTGGACGCCTGATGGTCCCGGCTGCAAAGCCCGATCAGGGCGTGACTGCGGCCGGTTTTCAACACCTTGGCACGCTCCACCGCCACGGCGCGCGCCTCATCCATGTTCCCGTCCGCGTGCAAATCCGTGTACTGGATGAGCAGATCCCACGCAAGGCAACGCCGGGGCGCCAGACGCACGGCACGGGTCAGTAGGGCAGGAAGTTCCGAAGTGGGTACGGGCAACCCTCCGAACACAGGGATGAATGATACCAAAGCACTATAGGCTTCACAGGCCGCGGCGGCGATTTCGGCGTCGGGGCTGTCATGCAGTTCGCGCAGGCGGGCCAGCGCCGGATCCAGCACCTCTTCCTGCCGCTTCTTGAGCAATTCCACATCGGGACAGCCATGCGGGTTCTTCGGCAGGAGGGCATATGCCGCCAAGAACCGCAGCATCGTCACCGCGCCAAGCGCTTCAGGCGAGTCGCGGCAAAGTAACACCGCCTGTTCGAAACGTCCCGAGCTTTGCCGCCTCTCCTCCGCCCAATCCAACGATGGTTCATCACGCAGGCGGTGCAGGATATCCAAGATTTCCATGACGATGGGGCGCATCGCGAGATTTCTCAGGAAGGGCTCCGGATTTGCGGGAGCGACTTCAATGGCCTTCAAGGAACTGGCCAGCACCTCGCGGCCCAATTCAAAGATGGCCTGCGATTGCGGGTCGGACCGGGCACGCAACCGGAGCGCCTCGACGAGACGGGATTGGTCAAATCCGCTGGCAGGCAGGTCGTCGAGGCCTTCGCAGCATTGGATCATGAGCAGGCGGGATTGATGCTGCGCCAGGGCCAGCCATGACTCACAGGCCGCGGGTGCCAATTCCGTGGCGCGCTTCGCCAGGCGGCCGCCTTCCTCGGTTCCCCGCAGGCAATGCGCCAGCCCGGTTAGAGCCGGAAGATCGTCCGGATCCGCTTTCAAGCGTTCGCGGTGAATCTCCTCCGCCTCCTTGTACCGCCGGGTACTTTCGTCGTGGCGCCCGGCTTTGCCGAGTAGAACCCCCAGCCGGAAACGACAGGCGGCGTCCCGTGGATCGGCGGCCGCCTGCCGCGTCAGCTTTTCGATTTCCAACTGCCGCGGCTCGGGCCGGTCGTCATAGATCACTCCCAGAACATCGGAAATCGCAGGCGACCATGTGGGACACGCAAATCGGACTCCGAGAAAATCGGTGAGCGTCCGGCCCTCCCTTGGCCTGTCAGCATCCTCGCCCGCCGCGACTGCGGCTTCCAATGCGGTTTCGGGGCCCAGCTTCTCGTTGATCCGGGCGATCGCGCGCCGGGCATCGGCCTCCTCCTTGGATTCCGGGCGGAGTCTGAGGCAGGCACGAAACGCCTCCCTCGAATCATGAAGCTCATCCAGATCCAACAGGACGCGGGCGAGAGAATATTGGACAGCGGAGTATAGAGGGTTCATTTCCGCGGCCTTGCGGAGCAGGGTTAGGGCCAGTTCCGGCTGGCCTTCATGCCAGGCCATGGTCCCCTGCGCGAATTGAGCGATCCAACTTTCGGAGTCCAGCTTGAGGGCGGTTTGCAGCACCTGACCGGCCTCCTCAAGTTGTTTCAAAGCCATCAGCCTCATGGCGAGATTGAACTGCGACAGGACGGAGTCCGGCTGCAACTTGATGGCCAGCCGCAACCGCGCCAGGTCGCGACTCTGGTTCAGCTGATTGACGACCGCCTGATAGTCGTCTTGAAAAACGAACTGTTGATGAGGCACGCCGAACCACCGGTAGGCGGGATCGGCTAATAGAACCTTGCCGTCGAAAAAAACCCCGGCGCAGGCATGGAGCACGGTCCGGTTCTCGTGATCCCTCCCGACCATGACGAAAAACGCCTTCAGACCGACATCACGGGCCAGAGCCACGTAAAGCCGCGCGTATTCCTGACAGTGAAAGGACGCCTGCGGTTTCCGCCAGTCGGCGAACGTTTCCCCGGCGGTTCTACTCCCGCCCGCTCCCGGATCGAGATGGCAGACCAGCGCGTCGTAAAGCTTGCGCGCCTTCTCCTGGTCGTTCTGCGCCCCTTGGGTCAACTCTTCCGCCCAGCGTTTCATTTCAGGCGTGCTGGCCAGCGGCAGGTTGACCAATGCCAGCTCTTCCGCCGACAACCGTGCGGACAAAGCCTCGCCTAACGATTGCCCGGAATAGGCGTTCGGCTCGACGGCATTGACGAACACCGAAGTCAGTGAGGCTTTCAACTTCTCCAAGCGACCGCCGATCTGATTCACCAGCTTCGGATTGATCCCCTGCCCGCGCGCAAGGATCAGGAATTTTTCATAATGCTCCACCGCCCGCGGCAACTCGTTCAGCATTTCATAAGCTTCGAACGCCATTTGTTCGTCATTGACGTCTTCGAGGCCTAAAACTTCGGCATTTGCGAGTTCCAGCAGAGCCTTGGCCCGCTCCCCTTGGCTGGCATAGGCCCGACCCAGTTGGGCGTGATATACCGCTGAAACCGGATTCAGCCGCAACGCTTCCTGCAAACTGGCAACCGCCTGCGGCCATCCGCCCTGAGTGACATGATATAGTGCCAACCGGGAGTGGATTTCCGGATCATCCGGATTGAGACGGATCGCCTCACGGAAGTGTTTGCCCGCCGCTTCCGGTTTGTCCTGAAATAACATCAGAATGCCCAAGGCCATCTGGACTCCGGATGATTCGGGTTTCAACTTCAAGGTTTCTTGAATCTCCTGGCTCCCTTCCTCCAGCTTTCCTTGGTTCAACAAATCGGCTGCGAGCCCGAGTCGCATCGCAGAGCACTGCGGATCGGCCGCCACCGCCTGCCGGGAACAGCGCTCTATTTCAGCCACGGGTTTGCGCTCCACCTGAAGTGCGTAGCTCTGGCTGTATAACTCCAAGGCGGTCGCCGACGTGGTGAAACGAATCCGCTTCCTAACAGCCTCGGTTTGGGGAATCGGCCCGATGCCGAGTTCCCGCAGGATTTTCCCGGCGACTTGATCGCACACGTCAAACCAATCGCCGGCGGTGGCGCTCAGCGCCGCTGATTCCTTGCCGGTCGCCACGTTCAGGACATGCGCCGTCACCGTCCAGGCCTTGCCCTTGCGGCGATAGTCCCCTCTCACCACGCGCCGCGCTTCGATGATCTCACCGATTTTTGTCGCTTGGGCCGCGTCAACCGGATCGCCCGCGGTCAGTTTCAATTTGCGCAGGCCGTAGTCACAGGCTTCCGCTGGATAGACCCGGATCGATTTAGCCTCCCTGAGCGGCGCACCCACCATGCGGGGTAACGAATAGCGCCAGTGGGCCGACTTCGGATCACCCGTTTTGTCAGCAAACGACAACAACGCCACGGTCATCCGTTTGTCCGGCGCGACGGAATCCTCCGCGCGGGCGGTTAGGGCAACCGACGGCAGAAGCGCGATAATCACAAGCACCAGCAATCCGCCGATGGCTGGACTGAACCCGATGGCGCGATGACGCACATTAGTTCTTGTGAACAGGCGCATATTCATGGTGTTTGGGGGTAGGAGCCACCGCAGACGGGCTGTTCATGACAATAAAATTAAATGATCAGCACTACACTCTCGGCGAAAAGGCGGCAGGTGTCGACAGGATTCATCGGAGAGCGGCCCGCCTTCGTGTTGCCTCATTGAAGCGGGCACCCGCGAGAAATCACTTTCACAGCAGTGAAACAGGTGCATTGTAACACAGGTCCGTCTTCTGATGGATTTCCAACCTCCAACCTACCTCGAACCATGGGCATGCTATCCTGGATTCTCCTCGGCCTCGTTGCCGGGGCACTTGCTAAATTCATCATGCCCGGAAAAGACCCGGGCGGGATTTTCGTGACCGTGCTCATCGGCATCGCCGGCGGAATGGTCGGAGGTTTCCTTGGAACATTCGTCGGCCTCGGGAAAATCGAGTCGTTCGACCTCGGCGGGATCCTTATCGCCACGATGGGAGCCATCGTGCTGCTCGTGGCCTACCGCTTCGTCAGGAAATAACAGCGTTGAAAACCTCGCGGTTCGAACATCAGGCCCATGACAGAGTCGCCGCTCGCCAAAGGCTTCACGTTGATCGGGCTCAGCCCGGATTCATCCGCCACAGGGTGAAATTGAGCAAGGCGGCAAAGGTCACCCAGGCCAGATACGGCGCGAACAGCCAGCCCGCCGTCTTGTTGACGCGGTAGAAGCTCCGCAGCGTCAGCAGGATGGCAATCCATAGCACCACGATTTCGACCAGCGCCCAGCCCAACTGGTGCGCGCCGAAGAAAATCGGTGTCCACGCCGCATTGAGCAACAACTGCACGAAGTAAAGCAGCAGCGGACGCCGCCAGCCATCGCTCTTCCATACCAACCACGCGGCAATGGCCATCAGGGTGTAGAGCAAGGTCCACGCCGGGCCGAAGATCCACGCCGGTGGATTCCACACGGGCTTGTCCAGCGCCACATACCATGCGCCGGGCAGCGAGAACATGCCTGCCAGCGGCGCACAAAATGTGCCGAGGATGAAGCCTCCGAGAACCAGGGCGCGGCGAAATGCGGAGGGCTGTTGGCTCATGTCGGTGGTTGGCCGCTGGAAATGACCATGGCGAAGTCAGCCTCCCTCACCGCATCAAACGACGGCGTCTTTGAGAAACTTCTCCACCTTCTTGATGGTGGCGGCGGGCAGTTTACCGTCAACGCGCTTGGAGCCCTCGATGATGGCCTTCACCTCTTCCAGGGCCTTCTCCGCGACCGCCAGTGACTTCTTGGGGCCACCGAGTTTCTTGTCGGGGAAGTAGCGGGTGAATGTCGAGCCGGCACGGCTGATGGAGAGTCGCCATCCTTCGAAGGCTGCGGTTTCGTAGGTGAAGCGGGTGAGGTTCTTTTTTGATTTCATGGTTGATGGTAGTTTCACCGGGCAGCTTGCACGATTTGGACGGCTCACCCAGCGGATTTTTCGGGGGCCGGATGAATCGCAACAAACCCCTCCGTCTCATGGCAGCCGTGAGGACAGATTGAGGATTTCATGCGGCAAGCGGTGTCACCATGAAATTCCGGGTTTCCCATTTTGCGGGATCCGGGCAGGCTCGTTTCAACGATGAACATTCTCGCCCCGAACCTGCTCATTCTCGCGTCCGCCGGCTCCGGGAAAACCTTCCAGCTCGCGAACCGGGTCATCGGCCTGGTGGCGAGCGGCGTGGGCCCGGAAAAAATCGTAGCGCTCACGTTCACCCGCAAGGCCGCCGGCGAGTTCGCTGACTCGGTGCTGATGAAACTCGCAACCGCCGCCAGCGAGGAGAAACCCGCCGCCGGACTGCGGCGGGATCTGGCGCTGCCGCAGGCGGATTTCGGCGAGTCGCTGGAGCGCGTGGTGCGCGCGCTGCCGCGGTTCACGCTGGGGACGATGGACAGCTTTTTCGCCAAGGTCGTGCGCGGTTTCCAATACGAACTCGGCCTGACCGGCGGAAAATTCGATCTGCTAGAGGGCCCGCGCGCGGTGGCGGCGGCGGATGAGATCCTCGCCACGATTCTGGGAGAAACGCTGGAAGACCAGGCGGGCGATGATTTCCTGCACGCGTTCCGCCGGGCGACCATCGGCAAGGAAGAGCAGGCGGTGATGGAAGGGCTGCGCGGTTTCGTGAAAAGCTGGCAGAGCCGCTACCGCGCCGCGCATGATCTGGAATGGGGCCCGCCGTCGCTCGCCGGCGTGCGGCTGGAGGATTGGGAACAACAGAAACACGATCTATCCGCCAGGATCCGCCGCGGGCTCGACGGCGTCGACTACACCCGCAAAGGCCAGCGGGAAGCGTTGGAAAAGGTGCTCGATACCTTGCTCAACCACACCATCGGCAGCGGCAGCCTGGGTGGCGCGACCAGCCTGTTGGAAAACGTGCTGCAAGCCGCCGCCACCACCGACGGGCCGGTGAATCTCAAGTATTACAAGGAGTTCTACATCGGCGGACCGGCCGGCGAGGCGCTGCGCGAGATGGTGAATCTCGCCGCCCGCTGCGAGATGGCGGCGGCGCTGCTGCGGACCCGCGCCGTGCGCGATGTGGTGGCGGTCTATGACGCGCGCTGCGAAAAACAACTCCGCCGCCGCGGTCTGCTTGGTTTCGACGACGTGAAGATCCTGATGGGCGAGTGGGTCAAGGGCGAGGACGCGAGGCTCCGGCGCGAGGCGGTGGACTTCCGGCTGGACGCCCGTTACGACCATTGGCTGCTGGACGAATTCCAGGATACCAGTCGGTCGGATTGGATGGGGCTGCTGCCGCTCATCGACGAAGCGGCGGGCGATGGCGAGGGCTCGATGTTCATCGTCGGCGACCGGAAACAAGCGATCTACGCCTGGCGCGGCGGCGAGGTGGGCTTGTTCGACGAAGTGATTTCCCGCTACGGCGGCGGGCTGAACATCGAGGAAATGGCGGAGTCCTGGCGCTCCTGTCCGGAAGTGCTCGCGCTGGTGAATCAGGTGTGCGGAGACACCGCGACGTTGCGCGAGTTTTTCGGCGAGGCCGAGGCGGCGTGGAAATGGCAGAAACATTTTTCCGCCGATCCGCTGGCGGTCCCGGAAAAGCGCGGCGTGGCGCGGGTGGAAGTGGTGGAGGGAAAATGGGACGAGCGGCTCGACCGGCTCGAAAGTCTGCTAGGCGAACTCGGCGTCGGCGAGCGGCCGATGACCTGCGGCGTGTTGGTCCGCAGCAACGCGCAGGTGCGGAAGGTCGCGGACCAGCTCCGCGCGGCGGGATTCGACGTGATCGAGGAAGGCCGGCGCGAACCTTCGAAGGACAATCCGGTGGGCATCGCGCTCGGACATTTGCTGAAGTGGCTGGCGAATCCGGCGGACGCCTTCGCCTGGGAAGTGGTGGAAATGTCGCCGCTAGCCGCCGTCCTGCGGGCGCGTTTCGGCCAGCATTGGCAGCAGGTCTGGGAAGGTCTGCTAGGCCTCGCCTCGCAGGTCGGTTTCGCGGGCATGGCGGAGCAGGTGGTGGATGGCTGTTGGGCGGAGTGGTCGGATTTCGGCCGCCGCCGGGCAGGGGACGTGATCATGGCTCTGGCAGGTCTGGACGCGCAGGGCGGCGCGACGCCCCAGCAGGCGGCGGAGTGGATCGAGCGGCTGGAGGTTTCGCAAAGCCCCGGCATCGCGGCGGTGCAGGTGATGACGATTCACAAGTCGAAGGGCCTCGGTTTCGATGTCGTGATCCTGCCGGACGTGCCGAACGACAGCATCCCGTCCGCGCAATATTTCGACGTCGCGGAAAGCGCGGGCTGGATCACCCAGACCCCGCCGAAGTGGGCGCGGGACTTGATTCCGGAAATGCGCGAGGCGGAAGCCTCGTGGGCCGCGAGCCAGCGTTATGAGGCGTTCTGCATGCTTTACGTGGCTCTAACGCGTTCCAAGCGCGGGCTCTATGTGCTGCTCGAACCGCCCGCCGGATCGCAGGACGCGGACAAGCCGTCGCTGGCGAACTGGCTGGCCACTTCCATTTCTTCGGATGGTCAACCGGGCATCGTCTATCAATCCGGATCGCCGGATTGGGTGGAGACCCTTCCGCTCGCAAGTCGGCCGAAGGAAAATGCGGCTCTCCCGTCGCTCGCCGCCGGAGTGGCGCGCCGCGAGCGGGCGACGCCCAGCGGGTTGAAGAAAAAACAAGGAGCCGCCGTGGCCCATTCCGCCAGCGGTATGGAGTTCGGCAGCGAGGTGCACGCGGCTTTCGAGCAGGTCGGCTGGGTGGATGAAATTTCTCCAACATTGCCGGCTGGCGAGGCGGGGGCGTTGGTCGCCAGCTTGTTGAAAATCCCGAAACTCCGCCAACTCTTCGAGCGGGGCGGGCGATCCGTCGAGCTTTTCAACGAGCAACCGGTGGATGCCATCCTCAACGGGAAATGGCTCAGCGGCGTGATGGACCGACTCCACCTCCACCGGGATACGGCGGGCTTCGTAACAGGCGTGGAAGTCATCGATTTCAAGACCGATGCGCTGGATGACATTGGCAGCCTCGTCGAGAGATACTCCGGGCAAATGAACGCCTACCGCGAAGTCATGGACCTCGCTTATCCGGGAGCGGAAGTGGTGTGCATCCTCCTCTCCACCCGTTGTCGCGAGTGGGTGGTGGTGTGACTCGTCTCCGCGTTTTTTGAGATATTTGCCCCCTATCACCGCATCGGGTTGCCAAACAAGGGGCGGCCCGCTTGATTTCATTTGCTATGAGCAAATCAATTGAAACAACGCACCTCGCTCTCAAGAAATGGGTCGACGAGATGATCGCCCTCTGCACCCCCGATTCCGTCGAGTGGTGCGACGGCTCACAAGCCGAATGGGACAGGCTCTCCACCCTGCTGGTAGAAAAAGGCACCTTCACCCGTCTCAACCCCGCCAAGCGCCCGAACTCCTTCCTTGCCCGCTCGACGCAATCGGACGTCGCCCGCGTGGAAGAGCGCACATTCATCTGCTCGAAGCGCCGCGACCAGGCCGGCCCCACCAACCACTGGGCCGATCCCGCCGAGATGCGCGTGAAGCTGAACGGAAAATTCAAGGGCGCAATGAAAGGCCGCGTGATGTATGTCATCCCGTTCTGCATGGGACCGCTCGACTCGCCGCTCGCCAAGATCGGCGTGGAAATCACCGACAGCCCCTACGTCGTTCTCAGCATGAAAATCATGTGCCACATGGGCTCCCACGTCCTCAAGCGCCTCGAAGACGAAGCCAGCGGCGCGACTCCGAAAAAACGCGACGGTCACGGCTATTTCATCCCCTGCCTCCATTCGGTCGGAGCACCGCTTGAGCCCGGCCAGGCCGACACCACCTGGCCCTGCAACGACGACAAATACATCGTCCACTTCCCCGAGACCCGTGAAATCATGTCCTATGGTTCCGGCTACGGTGGAAACGCCCTGCTAGGGAAAAAATGCCTCGCCCTGCGCATCGCGTCAAACATCGCCCACGAGCACAAGTGGATGGCGGAGCACATGCTCATCGTCGGCATCCACGCGCCGGACGGCAGCAAGACCTACCTCACCTGCGCCTTCCCGTCCGCCTGCGGCAAGACGAATCTCGCCATGCTCATCCCGCCGAAGTCCTATCAGGACGCCGGCTGGAAGACCTCCATCGTCGGCGACGACATCGCCTGGCTGTGGCCGCATGCCGACGGCAAGCTGCACGCGATCAATCCGGAAACCGGCTTCTTCGGCGTGGCTCCCGGCACCGCCTACGAGACCAACCCCATCGCGATGGACTCGATGAAGGAAAACACCATCTTCACCAACGTCGCCCTAACCGACGACGGCGACGTCTGGTGGGAAGGCATGTCGCCCACCAAGCCCGCGCACCTCATCGACTGGACCGGCAAGGACTGGACGCCGGATTGCGGCCGCCCCGCCGCCCATGCGAACGCCCGCTTCGCCGCGCCGGCCGTGCAGTGCCCGACCATCGATCCCGAATGGCAGAATCCGGAAGGCGTGCCTATCGACGGCATCGTCTTCGGCGGCCGCCGCCCGACGACCATGCCGCTCGTCTATCAGGCATTCAACTGGAGCCACGGCGTTTACGTCGGTGCCACCATGGGCTCGGAAATGACCGCCGCCGCCGCGGGGACTATCGGAAAAGTCCGCCGCGACCCGATGGCCATGCTGCCGTTCTGCGGTTATAACATGGGCGCCTACTTCGGCCACTGGCTGGAAATGCGCCGCTACCTCACCAACCTGCCGCGCTTCTTCCACGTGAACTGGTTCCGCAAGGACGAGGACGGGAAATTCCTGTGGCCCGGCTACGGCGAGAACATGCGCGTCCTGGAGTGGATCTTCAAACGCTGCAACGGCGCTGCCGCCGGCTATGAAACCCAGATCGGCTGGACCCCGGCCTACGAGGATTTCAACGTCGAGGGACTCGAAGGCTTCACCAAGGAAAGCTACGACAAGGTCATGGCCTTCAACCGCGCCGAGTGGAAGGCCGAGCTCGTCAGCCAGGGAGAACTCTTCATCGACCTCTACGACGACCTGCCCAAGGAGCTCATCTTCCAGCGCGAGCTGCTGGCCGCGCGGCTGTCCTGAGGAAAAACGATCCGAAAAGCCTGCCGGGCCATCCCCGGCAGGCTTTTTTGTGTCGACGCGCCGGCGTTAAAGCGCGTTCACGATTTCCGCCAGGATCTGCAGGCCCCTGGGTTGAATGATCCCCATGCCCTTGCCAGGCAGGAACCAGATGCCCTGACCGGTGTCCCGGCAATAGACGATTTCCGCACCCTCGGCAGTTTCCGCCCGATAGAATTTCGCGGAGGCGTTTTTCTGGAGGAACTCGTGGTAACGGATGCACCAGGGATCCGTCGCCACGGAGAAACGAGCCTCCCCGAGTTGTTTCAGTTCCTCCGGCGTCGCCGGGCGGATGGTTTTGAGGATGGAAACCCGCCGGTTTTCCATCGTTTGGTCAGGCCAGTCGTCGTCATCGTAGCTCATGGTAATGTGGGGTTGGATAAAATTTCAAACGCCGTGGGTCCGGCGGCCGAGCAGGCGGATGCCGGGGATAGCCGTCAGGCCATGGGCGAAAATACTCAGCAGCACCGTGGCCATCACCGCCAGGCGGATGGTCTCTTCGCCGGGCAGATGTTTTTCCTGCTCCAGATAGACCAGCCCGAGAACGATGGAGGCAAGCCCGCGCGGGCCGAACCAGCCCATGAAAACAATCGTCGGCTTGTCCAGACCGCTGCCTGCCAGCGAGACCGCCACCGGCAGCATCCTCACCAGAGTCAGGCTCAGCAGCGCGTAGATGAACGGTGCCGCGGCGAACATCGCATGGTCCCGGCTGACGATGAGGCCGAACAGGAAGAACACCGATAGATTGAGGATCTGCCCCCATTCCTCGGCAAACTCCACGCTGTGCCTGCCGGCGTCCTTGAAACACACCTGCACGAAAAGACCGGCGGTGAAGGCGGCGATGAACATGCTGGCCCCGACGTGCTCGGAGACGAGGATGCAGAACACCGGCAGCGCCACCACCGCGAGCTGCAGGAAGGACTCCGCCATCCAACCGGAGCGCTTGGCGGTGGCAAGAAGCCAGCCGCCGGCCAGGCCGATGCCCGCGCCCACCAGCAATCCCAGTCCGAGCTGCTCGCCGAGGAATCTGGCAAAACTCGGCTCGCCCACTCCGGCGGCGGCCATCGCGATGAAGAACAACATGAACGGCACCGAAAGCCCGTCGTTGAGTCCGGCCTCGACGTTGAGCGCCTCGCGCACCCGCTGCGGCACCAACGGACTGTTGACGATGATCTGGCCGAGTCCGGCGTCCGTCGGCGCGAGGATGGCCGATAGAATGCCCGCCTCCCACAGCGAGAGTTGCGGGAAAACCAGCTTCGCCGCGATCGCTCCCAACAGAATCGTGAACAGCATGCCCACGCTCAATAACCGCGCCGGAAGCGCCCGGATATCCCTGAGAATCTTCAAATCCGTGCGGCTCGCATCGGTGAACAACAGCAGCACCAACCCGATTTCCGCCAGCAACAGGAAGTCGGCCGGATGGAACTTCACGGCCGCCGGCCCCAGTGCGGGGAACACCAGCATCCCGGCCAGCGCGAACAGGATCGGAGCGGTGACTACCGTCTTTTCCAGCCTCCCGGAAACCAGGCTGTAGGCGAAAAGCAGGCAGATGAAAATTGCGAGCAGCATGGTTCCCCTGCACTACATCAGACGGCCTTCAAGTCGTCAATTTCCGTCGTGCGTGTAGGGCCAAGGACGTATTGGCAAGACCGGGTGCTGTTACGGCAGCGGTGGTAACCCAAGTTCTTTCAGGAATTGATTGTGCTTCGCTGTCGCCTTCTCGATCTCCTTCTCGATTGCCACCAGTTTGCGGTGTTCATCTTTCAACACGATTTCCACTTCCCCGACCGAGGTGCTGATGTAGCGGGAGATGTTCAGGTTGAAGTCGTTCTTCTTGATCTCGTCCATCTCCACCCGGCGGGAGTAGCGGGTCTCTTCCTTTCGGAATTGGTAGGTGTCGATGATCTTGGCGATGTGCTGCTTGCTCAGTTGGTTCTGGCGTTTGCCTTTGTCGAAATTCTCAGGGCCGCTGGCGTTGATGAAGAGCACGTCGTTGGGCTTCTTGCACTTTTTGAGCACGAGGATGCAGACCGGGATGCCGGTGGAGTAGAAGAGGTTGGCGGGCAGGCCGATGACGGTGTCGATGTGGCCGTCGTTGAGCAGCTTGGTGCGGATGCGTTCTTCGGCCCCGCCACGGAAGAGCACGCCATGCGGCAGGATGATGGCCATCACGCCTTCGTCTTTGAGGAAGGCCAAGAGGATTATGATTTTCTGAGGCATAATCCGTCTGCCAGAGGAGATGGGGGCTAGACGCTGGAAATTGCGATGCTTTGGAGGGGACTCATAAATCGTCGTGAATCCAATCGGTGGACGGAAGCGGCGGCGAGGGAAAAAACGCGAATCTTGGATGACCGGTGCAAGATGGAAGCGAGGCCGATGCGGGCGTCCCTCGCCGGGATCAGGGCGTCCCCGCTCGTGAGTGTCCCTGGCCAAGAAAAAGGAGTCCCTCTGCGAGTTGGAGGACTCCCTAAACACGTGGCAAGACTCCTCCCACGCGTCCTAGGCGACCTAAATCCGGAGTGCCACCCTAAGTTACAACATCGTGGTCCGTTCCCGGATCAACGCCGCCGCCAGTTCCGCGGCGACGCTTTCCGGCTGATGGAAACCCTCAAGGCGCGGTTTTCACGGGAATCGGCGTGACTGGCGGTGGCTTGCGATTGATTTCCGGGGCTTTCGCCGCCTCGCCGGCGGGTGGCGGCTCGGGCATGCGGACAAGCAGCCAGGTCTGGACGCGGTCCCCGCCGAAGTGGATGGCCACGGTGCTGACGTCCTGCGTTAGATTGGCGAGGGTGGTGGTGAGCACCGTGGCCTTGTTGTCGCCGATGCGCCACGCGACGTTCTGGGTCTCCTTGTCCACTTGCCCGGCGATCATCTTCTGGTCTCCGGTGATGGCGTTTTCATAACCGCCGCTGATGAGGCCTTCCCGGTTCACGGAAATCTGGAAGAACATGACAGGCTCGCCTTTTTCCTCCTGGGCCAGCGCGAACACGCCGAGCGGCAGCCATTCCGCGGGCTTGCCCTCTGCGGATGGGGTGGGTGCCGGTGGTTGCTCGACCGTGACGGCCAGATCCTCGAGCGGCTTGTTATATTTCTCCGCTGGCACCGGCTTGTTGTCCACATAGACGGTTTTTCCCTCGTAAACCACGGTGGTCCCGTAATCGACATAGACCGGCGGTGGTGCGGCGGCATAGACAAAGGATGTGGCGACGGCCCAGGTGACAGGTCTCCACCACCACCAGGGATTGGCCGGATAGAGATAGGCGGACCCGTAGCCCCAGGCGGTGTGGCCCCACCAACGGTCGTCGAAGCAGTCGTCGTAGAAATCGCGGGTGTTATGCCAGATTTCATCGGCGCGATCGTAGCGGTAGTCCCACATGTCGCCGCGGTGTTGCTGCCAGTCCTCGCGGTTCTGGTTGCGCCAGTTCTGGCGGTCGTTTCTCGCGCTTTCGAGATTGTTCCAGCGGCTGTCGCGGTTCTGTTGGAAATCGTTGCGGCGCTGCTGGCTGTTGCCCTGCCACTGGTTCCACGACTCGCTGCGTTGATCGACGCGCTGGTTCCACTGCTCGTTGCGGTTCTGGGAGCGCTCGCTCCAATTGTCGCGTTGCTGCGGGCGCTGCGCCTGACGCTCGGCTCGGGCTCCTTGGGCCGTGCCGCTGCGATTACCGAGTCCCGCACGATCTCCGCCGGCCCGGTTGGCGAGTGCCCCCCCGGCGGCGGATCCACCAGCGACGCCCATGAAATTTCCGACATCACGGCCACCAGGACGGCTGGCAACTCCGCCGCCAGGACGATCAACGCCGCCTGCGCCAGGACGATTGATGCCTCCCGCGCCGGGGCGGTCGATGCCGCCCGCACCAGGACGGTCGATGCCACCCGCTCCGGGACGGTCGATGCCACCCGCACCGGGGCGGTCAATGCCACCCGCGCCAGGACGGTCGATGCCACCCGCACCGGGACGATCGATTCCGCCCGCGCCGGGGCGATCGATGCCACCCGCGCCGGGGCGGTCAATGCTTCCTCCGGCACCCGGGCGATCCGGTAGTCCGCCTACGGGACGGCTGGGCAATTGGGAGGGTCTGCCCGAGGAGGGGAGCTGTGATGCTCCTCCGCCGAGCGACGGCCGGTTGTCACCCGAAGGACGGGTGGAGGGAGATGATGGCAAGCGTCCGCCGCTCGCCGGGCGTTCAGCCGGTCTGGTGCTGGCGGACGGTCGCGAAACGGAACTCCCGCCTGTGGGCCGCGAGTAACCCGACCCCGAGGATCCGGCTGACGGTCGCGAACGTGAACTTGAGGAGCTGCCGGAAGGCCGGGAGTAGCTGGACCGCGAGCTGCCACCGGACGGACGGGACATGCTGCCGCCGCCGCTGGAACGGGCACCACCGCCGCCGCGAGCACCACCACCTCCTCCTCCGCCACCGCGGGCACCACGGGCCTCCGCAATCGGGATGCCTTGAATGAGGATGGCGAGAACCGCCATGAACGCCAGATGAGCATTGAATCGCGTTTTCATGGCCTTATTCTCCTTTCATCCGGTTGATTTCGATACGGCCGATGCCAGGCAGCGGATCGCCATCGAGGGTGCGGTTAGCGGATTCCCAGAAGAGCTTGTCAGGGCCGGCCTTGGTGAGGGTGTTGTCCGCTGTGGTGCGGCCTCCGTCGGCCGCGTAGCCGACTTCCCGCACCAGCCAGCGCTCGCCGTCCCGCGTCCAGCGGCCGTCGGTGAAGCCGCCGGCATCGTCGAAGGTCCAGGAGCGGATGCACTCGTCCACGGGGTTCCAGCCGATGATCTGCCAGCCTTCGAGGACACTGTCGTCACCGCGTTTCACCGTGACGTTGCGGGAAATGAAATTGCCACCGCGCGCCCACTGGTAGTGGCTTTTCACAGTCAGGCCGGCGTCCTTGTCCGCCTCGTTCCAGTCGCCGACGAGCCATGCGAGTTCGGACAGGCGCTCGCCCGCGGTGACGACGGGAGCGGGCGTCTCCACCAGCTCGCTGATTTTCCATTTGCCGTCCTTTTTCACATGCACGGCGGTGAACATCGCGGAGGAGTCCTCACCGTTTTTCGAGACCACGTTGGTGGAACCCTTTTCCACGACCACCTCGGGCGCGAGCACGCGCACGGTGTCGAGATGGATAGTGAGCTTCGCCCCCTTGTTCGCGGCGAGGGCGGCGCTGAGGGACGCCTCCACGGCAGCCCGCCCGTTGAGGACGCTGCCGTCCTCGGCGGTGTAGCTGACATCTTCCGTGTAGAAATCCGCCAGCGCCTTGACGTCGGCCCTGGCGTAGGCCGCCTCGTAGGCGCGGTCGTTGGCGGCGACGGCGGCCATTTCGGGAGAAGTGGCGGAGGATTCCTTTGCGGCGTCCTGTCCCGGGCTGAATCCGGCGGACAATGCGGTGATCAAGGTGATGGTGATAACGGTTTTCATATCAGTCAGGAGGAGTTGGGGTGGATTCCAAGTTAATGATCCGGATGGCGTTATTGCAGAAACCGGCGGCGGCTTCCATCGGACCAAAGTCCTACTTTTGGTCCCCGGCGAGCTTGACCTTCCCGCCATTTGTGGGAGAGGATTTGGCGTTAACCCCATCGAAAGATGATTGCCGCATTACTCCAGAGTCTGCCGCCGCTGCCGCCATCATTTCCAGAGGCCCTGGTGTGCGTGGTCGATGGTGACGAGACGGTCCGGAGCGATCTCAAGCGTTTGATCCGGTCCGCAGGATTCGCCGTGGAAACCTTCGCTTCCGCCGGGGAGTATCTCGGGCGCGAGGAGCATCCGGGACCGGTTTGTCTCGTCAGTGCCGTGCGGATGGCCGGCCTCGACGGATTCGACCTGCAAAAAATGCTCGCCGACCGCAGCGAGCAACTGGTTTTCCTAACATCCCACGGGGACGTTCCGATGTGTGCGCGGGCGATGAAGGCGGGTGCGGTGGATTTCCTAACCAAGCCGGTGGACCAGGAAACCCTTCTTTCCGCCGTCAACCTGGCGCTCGCCCGCGCCCGTGAGATCGTTAGGACCCAGGCCGAACAAGCGGCCGCCCGCGCGGCGCTCGATTCCCTAACACTCCGCGAGGACCAGGTGATGCAGTGCGTGGTCGCCGGGATGTTGAACAAACAAATCGCCGCCAGGCTCGGGATCGCCGAGAAGACCGTGAAGATCCACCGCGGCCGTGTGATGAGGAAGACCCGCAGCAGTTCGGTGCCGGACCTGATGCGGCTTTGCCTGAGGGCCGGAGAGGCGTCGCGTCATCCATCCTCGCTCTGATTGTCGCATCCCCCGCCCGCATCGACACGCCGGTCCTGCCACCACGAGCAGTGGATTTCATCCGTTCCGGCGCGCTGCAAGGCCACCGGATGAAAAAAGGCCTCCGGGAAGTTCCCGGAGACCTTGAAAATGGGAAAAACCGGATCGTTCAGAGACCGCGCAGGGTTTCCTTGATCGCCTCGAAGTTCGGTTGGTCGCCCGGGTTTTCGAGCACCTCGGCGTATTGCACCACGCCGGCCTTATCGAGCACGAAGGCGGAGCGCTTGGGCACGCCGCCCATGATCAGGTTCTTGGTGGGCAGGAATTGCTCGTAAGCCACGCCGTAGGCCTCGGTCACCTTGTGCTCATAGTCGCTGAGCAGGGTGAGGGTGATGCCTTCCTTCTGCGCCCACGCTTCCTGGGCGAAGGGATTGTCGCCGGAAATGCCGAGCACCTTCGCGTCGAGCGCGTCGTATTCGGCAATGCCTTGGGAAACGCTGCAGAACTCCGCCGTGCAGCCGCCGGTGAAGGCCATCGGCACGAAGAGCAGGACGATGTTGGATTTCCCGACGAGGTCACTCAGCGTGACGAGCTCGGGGCCGTTGGCGGTTTTGGAAACGAGGGTGAAATCCGGGGCTTGGTCGCCGACTTTGATGGACATGATGATAGGGAGGTTGGTTGGAAGTGAGCCGCAATCTAAAACCCGCTTTCCCGATCTGTCATACCAATTCTCAACCGAAGCGTGGATTTCAGCCCGCAAGACGGCTACGCGATCCAGCATGACCGCCACATTCCCACCGTCCGCGGCGAGGGCTATCGCTTTGTAAAATGATCGCGCCCAGCGACGACTTGGTTGGACATCATCACCCGGCGGTGGTTTGAAATGGGTGCGGAAATGTCATACCTGCTTTCAAACTTCGGCAAGAACCTCGGCAGTGGCAGCGGCATCGGCGAGCTGATGGACGATCTCGGGCACGCCCTCGCCAGCGGCGGCCCGGACCTGAAAATGCTCGGCGGCGGTCAGCCCGCCCGCATCCCTGAGATGAACGCCGTCTGGCGCAGCCGGCTCGAAGAGCTGCTGGAGGAAATGGGCGGCCTCGAACGCGCCCTCACCACCTACGACCCGCCCGGCGGAAATCCATATTTCATCCAAGCCGTCGCCACGCTCTTTCGCGAGACGTTCGGCTGGGACATCGGCCCGGAAAACGTCGGCGTCACCAGCGGCGGCCAGACCGCCTTCTATTTCCTCTTCAACCTGCTCGCCGGGGAAATGCCGGATGGCAGCCGCCGGAAAATTCTCCTCCCGCTCGTCCCGGAATACATCGGTTACGCGAACCAGGGCGTCAGCGGCGATCTGTTCCGCGCCGTCACCCCGCTCATCGAGAAGACCGGCCCGCACGAGTTCAAATACCGCGTCAATTTCGACAAACTCGAAGTCACGCCAGACATCGCCGCCATCTGCGCCTCGCGCCCCACCAACCCCACCGGCAACGTCCTCACCGACGGCGAGATCGCCCGCCTGTCCGCCATCGCGAAACAACACGGCATCCCGCTCATCATTGACAACGCCTACGGCGCGCCCTTTCCCGGCATCATCTTCGCCGACGCCACCCCCTTCTGGGAGAGCCACGTCGTGCTCACCCTCAGTCTCTCGAAACTCGGCCTGCCCGGCACCCGGACCGGCATCGTCATCGGCCCGCCGGAGATCATCCGCGCCCTCGGCTCCATGAGCGCCATCGCCGGCCTATCCAATCCTAACATCGGCCAGCAGATCACCCTGCCGCTCATCCGCTCCGGCGAGATCCTGCGCCTCAGCCGCGAGGTGGTCCGCCCGTTCTATCAGGAAAAATGCCGTCTCGCCCGCCACGCCGCCGTGGAGGCCTTCGGCAACGACATCGACTGGTTCATGCACCGCAGCGAGGGCGCGCTCTTCCTCTGGTTCTGGTTTCCCGGTCTGTCGATCACCTCGCAGGAACTCTACCAACGCCTCAAAAAACGCGGAGTCCTCGTCATCCCCGGCCACCACTTCTTCTTCGGCCAGGAGGATGAAAACTGGCCGCACCGCCACGAGTGCATCCGCGTCTCCTATGCCATGGATGAGAACGTGGTCCGCGATGGTCTGCGCGTCATCGCCGAGGAAGTCCGCCGCCTGGTGTAGCGGATGGGTTTGGTCCCGGTGAGCATTCCGGCAAGCGCCGGCGCACACCGCGAGAAGGAAGCGGATGAGCGGCGTGCCGGCGCGCGAGGTGGTGATGGACTTTAAACAGGTTCCGTGTTCAGAATTTTGGCGTAGTTTTAAATCCGCTCTCTCCCGCCTCCTTCCATGAACAAGCCCCTCGTATCAATCCTCGTCCCGATGTACAACGAGTCGGCTGCGGTGGAGCCTTTTTTCGCCGCCATGGATCGGGCGCTGGACCGCAGTCTCGCGGACTTCGAGTTCATCTGCGTGGACGACGGCTGCCAGGACGACACGCTGGAGAAACTGACGCTTCAGGCGGCCGGGGACCCGCGGGTGAGGATCGTGTCTTTTTCCCGGAATTTCGGCAAGGAGGCGGCGATTTCGTCGGCGTTGGACTACGCCTCGGGTGACGCGGTGATCCCCATCGATGCGGACTTGCAGGAGCCGCCGGAGTTGATCAACGACATGATCCGGTCGTGGTTGTCCGGGCACGACGTCGTCCATGCGAAACGAGCCTCGCGCGCTGCGGACAGCATGATGAAACGACGCACGGCGGGCTTGTTCTACCGGATTTTCAATACCGTCAGCGACACCCCGATCCCGGAAAACGTGGGCGACTACCGCCTGATGTCCCGGCGGGTGGTGCAGGTGGTGCGGAACCTGCCGGAGAAGGACCGCTTCATGAAAGGGCTTTTCTCGTGGCCTGGCTTCAAGAGCGCCACCATCGAGTTCAACCGGCAGACGCGCAGCGAGGGCTTGTCGAAATTCAACTACTGGAAACTTTGGAATTTCGCCATCAGCGGCATCACTTCCTTCAGCACGATGCCGATCCGGATCGGCACTTACCTCGGGCTGGTGATTTCGTTCGCTTCGTTTGTTTACGCCGCCTTTATCATCATCAAGACGCTCGTTTTCGGGGTGGATGTGCCGGGTTATTCATCGCTCATCGTCATCATCCTGTTCCTCGGCGGCGTGCAACTGGTGGTGATCGGTCTGCTCGGCGAATACATCGGCAGGATCTACAAGGAGGTCAAAGGCCGCCCGATTTACGTCGTGGACCGGACCATCGGCCTGCCGCCCGCGCCTTACCAGGTTTCACCGAAAATTCCCGAATCCCGCGCCGCAGGTGATGCTCCGGACGTGTGATGAAGTTCCGGAGGCCGGATGAAGTGCTTAAAACCCGGAAGCCGTCTTTCAAATCCCCTCATCCCCTCATCCCCTCACTCACTCAGAATCCTGCATCCACCATATTTTATATTTGAGATATAAGATATGAGATATGAGATCCATAATGCCGAGCGGGGAAATGGCCTGGCGACAATCCCATTTTCCAGGAGTTCCTTCGACCACTCTCCTCCAACCACTCTCCTCCAACCACTCTCCTCCAACCACTCTCCTCCAACCACTCTCCTCCAACCACTCTCCTCCGACCACTGCGGGTAAAAAGAAGGCCCCGGTTTTCGGCTCAATTACAACCCGATCACCCCAAGCAGCCAGACGGTGCCCCTGAACGTCACGCTCCCCGCCGCCCGTCAGTCTTTCCGCTGTTCGCTCATCCACGTGTAAAGCGTCACCCACAGGGACAACGCCAGCCCGAACAGCGGGATCTGCAGCAGCGACGGCAGGGAATAGAGAACCGACACCACCGGGATCCACACGCCCCAGGTCGCGAACAAGGTCGGCACGATGAAATCCCGGTAATAGCCCGCCGTGAAAAACACCCCCGTCCCCCGGCTCCGGAATCCGCGCGATTTCCAATCATACAGCCACGTCGTCACCGGGCAGGCGAACAACGGATTGTACAGAAACTGGTCCACCAGCACCTTCTTCGCCACGACCGGAAATGTCGCCTCCGCGCCGAACCAGCCTGCCTGACAGCGATAAAAAAAGTCCACCGTGACGCCCATCATGCACCAGAGCGGCGCGGCGAAGAGTAGGTTGGAGAAATTCGCCCGGCGAACCCTCCCCCGCTGGAACAGGGAAATCCGCAGCAGTTCCGGGATCAGCGCCCCGGCGACGATCGCGTTCAACGCCGAGTAGCCGTAGCCCAGGCGTGCCTTGATCAAGGCCAGCCCGTCGAGCCAGCTCCGCGTCGGCGGGTAGAAATAATAGGCCAGCAGCGTCGCGAGCATCAGCCCCTGCACGATCAAGCCCGGCACCACGTTGGCCCGTGCGGCGCGCAGTCCCGCCGTCCACGGCGCTTCGCGGCGGATCGCTGGAGAAATAGGAGGCTCACACGACAAGGCCGCGAACCCTGTGGCCTGCATCCCGCTTCTTCAAGCCGGGAGTCAAGCGGGTCCGTCCCCACCCCCGCCGCATCCGCCCTTGCGCCGCTGCGGCTGAAGCTCTAGGAACAGCATCGGTGGCGGGCGAAACTCTCAAATCCCAACGAAATTCATCCTGGTCGCACACGCTCCTGCGGGCGACCCTGATCTGCGGCGGCTGCGTGGCCATTCTCCTGCCCGCCTGGATTCCGGACCGCTCTTCCGCCCAGCTCAGCCAGGGCACCGTCGAGCTGCTCCAGGCCTTGCTGCTTGCCGCCGCCGCCGCCGTGATGCTCGGTTCCTCGCCGCATGCCGGCGCGAACCGCCCGGTCTGCCGGGTGCTCTCACTGGGGCTATTCATCGCCTTCGTCGGCGAGATCGACGACTTCGTCACCGACATCCTTGGGCACTCGTTTCCCGAGGCCTGGATCGTCGCCCTGCTGCTGCTCGTCGCCCTCGTCTCCATCTTCCGCCACCGGAAAATCATGCTGCACTTTTTCTCGACCCTGGGGAACCACGCCGGCTCCGGGCTCATCGGCTCCGCGCTGCTCATTCTTTACGTTTTCAACCACGTCATCGGCAGCTCCAAGTTCTGGCGGGCCACGCTCGGGGCCGCCTTCACGCCGGAAGTCCCGCGGATCTGCAAAAGCTACCTCGAGCTGCTGGCGTGTTATTTGATCTTCATCGGCGCGCTCGGCCTATCGATCACCTTGGCGCGACGCAAAGAGCGTTTTTGAAATCCGCCGCCATGTTTCACATTGTCCTCATCGAGCCGGAAATCCCGCACAACGCCGGAGCCGCCGGGCGCCTCGCGCTGGCCACTGACTCCACGCTCCACCTCGTCGAGCCGCTCGGGTTTTCCCTCGAGGACAAGTACGTCCGCCGCACCGGACTCGACTACTGGCAGGATGTGAAAAAGCACGTCTGGCGGAATTTCGACGAACTCCGCGCCGCGGCCGGTCCCGACGCGCGCTTCTGGTATCTCAGCACCAAGGCCGCCAACTCGCCGTGGCAGGCGGAATTCCGCCCGGGCGACTACCTCGTCTTCGGCCGCGAGACCCGCGGCCTGCCGGAGGAACTCGTCGCCCGGGCCGGCCCCCGCGCCCTGCGCATCCCGATGGCTCCCGGCGGCACCCGCAGCCTGAATCTCGCCACTTCCGTCGCCATCGTGCTCTATGAAGCCGCACGCCAGCAGGACCCCGCCTGGTGAGGTGGAATGGAGCGCCCGCCCTGCGGGAAATGGTTCTTGACGCATCCAGCCCGGATTCCTGTTCTCATGCCCTACTCAACCCGAACAAACCCGATGTCTCAACCACTACCGAAGGAAACCGACTTCATTCACAGCGAGAAATTTCTCCACGAATTGATGACCCGCCAGCTCAAGCTCTCGATTTCCTGCGCGGCGGCGTTTCTCGTCCTCTTGTTCGGGCTGCCGCTGTTGAACTACCTGGCCCCCGGATTCATGGCGCAGCGCGTCGGCGGCTTCACCCTGACCTGGCTGGTGCTCGGCGTGCTGTTTTTCCCCTATGTCTGGATCATCGCCCGGCTCTTCATCACCCGCTCGATGGCCTTGGAAGACGATGAAGTCCGCCACGCCGCCGAGGGCAACAAGCGCCAATCCTAATCTCCCACGCACATGGATTTCTCAAAAATCGACCTCTGGATCCTGGCATTCTCCGCCATCACCGTGGTGGTCACCATCTGGATGGGTTTCCGCTCTGCGAAGAGCTCCAAGTCCGCCTCCGACTTCTTTGTCGCCGGGCGCTCGGTCTCCGTCGGCTGGAATGCTTCCGCCATTTCCGGCGAGTATCTCAGCGCCGCCAGCTTCATGGGCGTCGCCGGCATGGTGATGCTCTCCGGCTATGACGCGCTGTGGTATCCGGTCTGTTACGCCTGCGGCTATCTGTTTCTGTTATTATTCATCGCCGGGCCGCTGCGGCGTTTCGGAGCCTACACGATTCCGGACTTCGCGGAGGGGCGTTATGACTCGCCCGTCTTCCGCAAGATCGCGGTGTGCTTCGTCCTGTTCATCGGCTTCTTCTAC
>JBIHZT010000482.1:0-3481 GCA_044240265.1 Luteolibacter sp.
CCATGCTGAAACCGGCGAGCAAGTGGATCACCTTGTCCCGATGGGCAAGCACGTGGTCGTCACCGAGGGCGACATCGTCAAACGCGGCGACCAAATCACCGAAGGCCCTGTGTCCCCGGAAGATTTGCTCGAAGCTTGCGGAGCCCAGGAGCTTCAAGAGCACTTGGTCAACGAAGTCCAGTCCGTCTATCGCGTCCAAGGCGTGGAAATCAACGACAAGCACATCGAGGTCATCGTCCGTCAAATGCTCCGCAAGGTGAAGATCACCGACCCGGGCGATGCCGACCAATACCTCTGGGGTGACCAGGTGGATCGCTCGAACTTCAAGCGCATCAATGCCGAGATCGTCGCCAACGGCGGCAAGCCTGCCGAAGGCGAGCCTGTCCTGCTAGGCATCACCAAGGCCTCGCTGGAAACCGACTCGTTCATCTCCGCCGCATCCTTCCAGGACACCACCCGTGTCCTCACCGAAGCCGCGACATTGGGCCGGGTCGATTACCTCAGCGGTTTCAAGGAAAACGTCATCATGGGTCACCTCATCCCCGCCGGTACCGGGTTCCATCACCACCGCGAGGCGGAGTTCGAATTCACCGTCGAGGAGCCGGAGCCGATTATCGTGCCGAAGGAAACCTTCGAGGACGACGAGGACGCCGCCACCGCGTGACGCAGGCATTCCTGCCTGTTCTTCAAATCAAGCCCCGGTTCGCGTCGCGCGAGCCGGGGCTCTTTGCTTCAAGCGCGGAGCGCGGAACTTCGATCCGAGCGAATGGGGGAATGTCAAAAGTCCTCCGTCTATCAGTCTGCTAATCAAGGATAGTCTGGTGCTGTCGCGTTCGTCACCACTGGCGTTTCATTCCCCGTGATGGACGCTGCCGCCAGACGCGAGGGCAAAAAAGCCTTGGCAACGCGGCTTCAAAATCTATCATTCCACACAGGGATATGAGTGAAAAGTTTGAATTCATTTTCGACCATCCTCCCGGGTGGGGGCATCTGTTCCCCCCCCCTTCATGTAATTGCTTGGAGTGTTGCCGGTTTTGCTGACTTAATCGACGGAATACTTAAGAATTATCCATTGAGCACCCAACATTACATGATGGTCCCCGCGAAGAAAGGCTGGTTGAGGATGCTCAGGCTTGGACTTCTCCTCAGCAGCATCGGGTGGGGAATTTCTTTTATTTTCACCTTCTCGACCTGGGATTTCGCATCCGACCAGCTTTATCTAATGGGAGCAGGCCGGATGGAATATCATCCGCTGCTCGACTATTGGTTGCGGATGGCATCCGCCGCGTTTGGATGTATTGGCATTGGATCAGCGCTCGCCTGCCTTCGCCCCGCGTTTTTTCAAGGGTTGATCGTTTTGCTTGGGCCGTTCCATGTGTTTGTGGGTCTTGTGCTCGCCGCCTCGGCGGTCATTAATCAGTTGAATACCGAGTCCCACCCCACTTTCGTCGCGGATATCACCTTCTGTTTTGTCACGGCCTTTTTGATCATTACTCCTCTTGTGGTCACTTCTATCCGGGGAAGACGATAAGCCAAAATTTTGCTGAATATGAAATGGCTTGAGAATCCCTACCGGCATACGGCGAATGAGGCCGAGGACTTTTCTTACCCTCCTTCCGGGGGGCGGGTGAAGTTGGTGGTTTTGGGTATCCTGCTTCCACTCGTCATCGTTTATTTCGGGGGAAATGCGTGGATCACGGAAGAGGCGATCTGGTTCGGTAGGGGAAATGCGGACATCGAGGTTCACGGACCCACCGCGAAGTCGCTAGGCGTTGCATACACCAGCATCGGGCTTTTCTGTCATTTCCGTTGGTTCTGGGGACTGCTGCCGGTTTACCGGGTGTTCGAGGTCGGCACGGTGATCTCTCTTCTCGGTTTTCTGGGAGGACTGGTCTTCGGCGTTTATTACCTGTTCATTTGAGCGGGGGTTGGTCCGCCTGGTAGGAGAGTAGCTTCGGACAGGGAATCGATTTCACCCGTGATGCCTTTCCCGTGCCGTCGGGATTTCTGGGAATCTATCGGTTCAGTTCGTCCACCTGCCGGTTGAGGGTGCAGAAGTCGTAGAGCCAGCCGACGAGGAACAGGCCGCCGGTGAGCAGCCAGATGATGCCGGTGCCGACTTTTCCCATGTAGAAACGGTGGATGCCGAAAGCGCCGAGGAAGGTGAGAAGAATCCAGGCTACCGAATAGTCGTAGCGTCCGGCGGTGAAGCGGGCGTCCGCCTGGCGGTCCATCGAGGGAATCAGGAACAAGTCGATCAGCCAGCCGATGCCTAGCAGGCCGAGCGTAAAAAACCAGATGGCGCCGCTGACGGGCTTGCCGTAGTAAAACCGGTGGGCTCCGGTGAATCCGAAAATCCATAAAAGGTAGCCGATCGTCTTGCTGTGAGTTTTCATGTTCGTCTGATGATGGTCTTGGAGGAAGCTCCCTGGTGCGCATCTATTTTGCGTAAAAAGCAAGGGGATGTCAGCAGGTTTCGTAAACGTTGAATTGCCCCCATCTGACGGCATGACCGTGCGCCGAATCGGTCCCTTGCCGCCATAAGACGTGGTATTGGACTTGCCATCCCTTTGGTCTGTTTCCTTTGCTGGTGCGTCCCATGCCAGCTTCCCTGACACCGCCCGCACCTGAAGAGCTGAGCGCCCTGCTCCGGCTTCTTGACGACGACACCCCGGTGGTCCGCGAGCGCGTGGCGCAGCGTTTTGCACTCTGCGGCGGCGACCTCAGCGAGTGGCTTGCCACGCAGCCGCGCACTCTCAGCAAGCAGGAGCAAATCCTGCTTTCCTCGATGCTCAGCCCGACTCGCCGCGAAATTCTGGCCGGTGAATGGGTCGCCCCCAGCGGTGGAGCGGCCGCCTTGCAGGAGGATTGGGAGTCCTTCGAGGCGCTTCTGCGCACGCTCTCGGATTTTCTGCACGACGGCATTTCCCTTCGCCAACCGCTGTCCGACGCGCTGGATCTGCTCGCGGAGGAAGCGGCGGAAGCCGGCGTTGGCACCGCCCTGGAGCTTCGTAAATTCCTTTTCAACGGCACCCGCCTGACCGGCAACCAGCTCGACTATTATGATCCGAGAAACTCGGATCTCGCGTGGTCCATCGCCGAAGGTCGTTCCAATCCGCTCGGACTTTGTCTGATTTACATGCTGGTGGGCCGACGCCTGGGTTTTGAAATCGAAGGCGTCAACTTCCCCGGTCATTTCATGTGCCGGATCTTCGAGGACGGATGCCCCGTCATCATCGACTGCTTCGACAACGGGCAGTTGCACGTCCAGTTCACGCTGCTGGAAAGTCCCAACCTCACCCGCGCCCAGCGCAACCTGATCCGAGAGTCCGTGGACCTCGGAAGCATCCTGCTGCGTCTGCTTAACAACCTTTCCCAGTCGCTGGAGAAATGCGAGCGTGGCGAGGACGCGCTCCTGGTCAAAAAGCTCCAGGCCACGCTGGTCTGAAAAATCTCACCACACGCCGAGTTCGCCCAGCTG
>JBIHZT010000481.1:0-3481 GCA_044240265.1 Luteolibacter sp.
GGAATGCTGTATGGCGTGCTTCCGGGGAAGCCCGGCATCTCGTGGCTCGGCCACTTGTGCGGATTCCTCGCCGGAATTGCGGGGGCTTGGCTGCTTGCCCGGCAAGCAGCCCGGGCCGCGGGATAGCAGTCTATTTGGAAATCGTTTCCCCAGCCGATGATGACGGTCCGGCGTCTTGTCCTCCGAGATGCCCGGCCACGGTCGGCAGCTTGAGGAAATCGATGACCTTGGCGAGTTCCTGCCGCTCGGTTTCGTCGTAGGTGGTTGCGGCGGTCATTTCCAGGTAGGGCACCGCCTCATCGCTGCCGAAGGCGGTGATCGCGGCGCGGGCGGCGGCGCGCAGTTCCGGCAGCGGATTGCGCAGTTCCGCGAGGATGCTCCGCATGGCCTCGGGATCGTCCAGCCATGCGGCGTCATCCAGCGCGGCAACCCGTCCGGTGATCCAGGCCTCGTTCTCCGAGGATCCCGGCGGATGCGGCGGGAGTGAGGCGGGCGGGAGCTCCGGCAGGTTTCCCCATCGCGATTCCACCTGACGGCGGACCGGCTTGGGCGCTTCCCGGGCCGGCAGGCTTTCGTTTTTCCGAGCCCCCGCAGTGGCAGGGGCGTGGAATTGATGCGATACCAGAAAGCCCGCCGCCGCCATCAGGACCACCGCTCCGGCTAACAAGGTGCCGTTGGCCCGTGTCATGACGATGGCGGAATTATGGTGCCTGAACCAAAGCCGTCTTGCCGGAGAGCTTGAAATCCCCGTCATAGTAGCTCAGCGAGCTGCCATACGTGCCCTTACCGCTGACTGCGGTGGTGCTGTCCGAGTGGATGCGCCGGACTCCGAACTTGTCGGGAGCGTTGATTTTGAACGTTTCGATGAGAAGTCCGCCGACGGTGCCGGTCAGACCGGCGACATTCATGGTGAAGGTGGCGGGGTAATAGTTCTTGCTGGTCTGCTGGCCGGCGGGTTGTTTGGACCTTCCGTCGAAAAGCAGGTTCGCCGTATCGCGCTTCAGGGCGTAAAAGGCGCTGAGGTCCCTGATGACGACGCCCTTCGGATTGACGGCGAAGACGCCGCCGTCCGCCGTGGCTAACAAGCGCGTGCCGCCGGGAAAGCCAATCCCGAGCTGGCTGCCTGCGAGCTTGAGCAGTTGCTTGGAGTCCACCCGGAAAACGCCGACCTTCCCGGCGCTGACGGTGCCCGTCGGGGTGCCGCTTTGCTGAAAGTAGCACTTCATGTTGAGTGTCATGGTGGAGTTCACGCTGGTTTCCTCTGCCAGAGCCGGGCAGATGAGGAGGCCGGCGGCGAGGATCAGTTGCAATGTCTTTGATTTCATTTGATAGGGAGTAATTGGGATGACGACAATCGGCTGAAGACGCTCAAGGATTTGGTTTGCTCGGCCCTGATATTCTGAGGCACCGGATTCTAAGACCCCCGTGGCTACCATTGAATTCAAAGGGATTCAACTTTTTTACCCGTCGCGAGGCGGGTATCAGCCGCGCAACTGCGAGTAGGCGCGGAGGTAGCCGGCGCACTGGGCGATCTCGGGGAGATTGGTCTTCCAGTTGTATTCGTATTCGATGGAGACGTTTCCGGCGAAGCCGTGCTTACGGACCTCGTCAAGGATGGCGGGAATGTCGATGATACCGGTGCCGAAGGGCTGGTCGCGGCTTGGCTTCTCGATCGACGCGCGGTCCTTCATGTGGAAGGCATGGACGCGCGGGGCGATTTTCCGGATCACATCGAGCGGATCCAGGCCGGAGCTGGCCCAGTGGCCGATGTCCGCGCAGTAGCCGATGTTCGCGTGGCGGCCCTCGATGGCTTTCCAAACGGCGTCCGGATTCCAGAGCGCGGTGGGCTTGGGGTGATTGTGGAAGCAGACCTTGATGTCGTATTCCCTGGCGAGTTTTTCCAGCGTGTCGAGCGAGCCGAGCGACTCGGTGCTGACGCCGTAGAGGCTGAGTTTTTTCGCGAGCTCGAAGGTTTTACGGGCTTCGGCTTCGTCCTTGGGAATGTCGGTGACGCCGAAATTCACCGCGACGAGGTTGTTTTTCTTCAGGTGGTCGAGCAGAGCCTGGACCTTGTCGTCGGCCATGTCGGGACCGAATTTCACGTCACCGTGATCACCGCCGAGCAACTGGCCCTTGTAAACCTCGACCCCACCCATACCTGCGGCCGCAGCCATCTCGATGGCCTGGAAAAGGGTGAATTCCTTGAGCGACCAGCACTGGACGGCGATGGAGAATCCGGCCTTGGTAAGGGCGGGCTGGGGAACCGGCGCGCCATTCGCCCGGAAGGCAAACAGGGCGGAGGCGGCGGGAATCATCGTGAGGAGCGAGCGGCGTTTCATGGTACCTTGCCGTGAAATTGTCCCATCCCAGAGCGATTGGCAACTTCTCAAATTCACCGTCGCGCAGCCTCTGCGGTGGATGCCCGGACCGTGACTGCCTAGCTTCCCGCTACCCATGAAACGCGCCGATCTAAATGACCACCCGGACGAACAGGCCGGATGGAGGCACACGGTCGGGACGATTTGCGCGATTCTAGCAGTTTGTGGCTTCACGCTGGCTCCATCCGCAGTCGGAGGCGATGCGGGAGAGTTGGTGCTTGGCGCGGCGCATGGCGGCGGGCTGTTTCGCCTTCGCGCCAACGGTGTGGGAGCACGCGATTTCGGCGGAGGCTTCAAGCCAGCGCGGCCAGCAGTTTCTCATGGATGCCGCCGAAGCCGCCGTTGCTGAGGACGGCGATGATGTCGCCGGATTCGGCGGTTTCCTTGACCGTGGCGATGATAGCTTCGAGGTCGGGCAGATAGAACCCCCGACCGCCGAGGCAGGCGATGTCGCTGGAGAGCTGGTCGGGATCGAGCCGGTCGTTTTCCGGGATCTTGTGGAGGTCCGGGATGGCGGCGACGATGGCGAAATCCGCGGCCGCGAGAGCTTCCGCCAGCTCGGTTTGGAAAACGGCGCGGCGGGTGGTGTTGGAGCGTGGCTCGAACAGAATCCACAGCCGCGAATCCGGGTGGCGCTGGCGCAGGCTCTGCACGGCGAGGCGGATGGCGGTGGGGTGGTGGGCGAAGTCGTCGATGACCTTGATGCCGTTCACCTCGCCGCGGAGTTCCTGGCGGCGGGCGACGCCGTCGAAGGACTCGAGGCCGGAGCGAATTTCATCGGCGGTTAGGCCGGCGAAGGTGGCGGCGGCGACGGCCATGGCGGCGTTACGGACGTTGAACTCGCCACTCATGCTGGTGGAGTAGGGGACGCCGCCGAGGGTGAAGGAACTGCCGTCGGGCTGGTAGCTGACATTTTCTATCCGTAGGACGCAGTTTTCGCCGAAGCCGACGGTGGTGACGGGGCAGGGCGCGCCTTGGGCGACATCGAGGCAGTTTTGCTCGTCGCCATTGATGAAGGCCACGCCGCGGCGGGGGACGATGTTGAGGAGGCGGCGGAAGGTGAGTTTGATTTCGTCGAGGTTGTTATAGATGTCGGCGTGGTC
>JBIHZT010000046.1:0-12089 GCA_044240265.1 Luteolibacter sp.
CGACCCGAATATGGCCCGCTGGATCGTCTCCCAGCTCGAAGTCACGGCGGAAGATGCGGTGGTGGAAGTCGGCCCGGGAACCGGATCGCTGAGCGAGCACTTGGTCGGAAAAGTTCGGAAATTGATGCTCATCGAGTTCGACGCCCGCCTCGCAGATGCCCTGAAACACCGTTTCCGCGACGACCCGAGCGTGGAAGTCCACCACGCCGACGGCGTGAAATTCGACGGCCGCCAGCTCTTCAAACACCGTCCGCTGAAATTCCTCGGCAACCTCCCCTACTCCTGCGGCGGCGCGATTCTCAAAAACCTGCTCAGCCGTCCGCACCCCTTCGAGCGCGCGGTGATCATGTTGCAAAAGGAAGTCATCGACCGCCTCGGCGCGTCGCCCGGCACCAAGGACTACGGCATCCTCTCGCTGCGCACACAGGCGAATTGGGAGGTAAAATCCCTCCGCACTGTGCCGCCCGAGGCGTTTTACCCGCAGCCGAAGATCGATTCCAGCGTCGCCGTGCTCACCCCGCGGACCAGCGGCCTGCCGACTTTCGACTACCGCCTTTTCGACGAACTCATCCGCCGCGGCTTCGCCCAGCGCCGCAAGCAGCTCAAAAAACAACTCCCCGACGGCCCGCCGTGGGACGAAACCACCGCCGGGCTCGGCGTCACCGCCACCGTCCGCGGCGAGGAGCTCACGCTTGCGCAATGGGTCGATCTCACCCGCGCCTACGATCCGCACCCGCTCAAGGACGTGCCGCAAAAATCCGGGGAAATCTTCGACGTCGTGGATGCCGACGACCAGGTCACCGGCACCGCCACCCGCGCGGAAGTCCACACGCAACGGCTTACCCACCGCGCCGTGCACGTCTTCGTTTTCAACAAACGCGGCGACCTGCTGCTGCAAAAACGCTCGCTGCTCAAGGACATGTGCCCCGGCCTCTGGGACTCCAGCGTCTCCGGCCATCTCGACTCCGGCGAATCCTACGAAACGGCCGCCGTCCGCGAGCTGGAGGAGGAAATGGGCATCACCGCCGAGACCGCGCCCGAGGAAATCGCCCGCATCACTCCCGGCGTCGAAACCGGCTGGGAACACGTCCGCCTCTACCGCATCCGCTACGACGGCAACCTCCGTTTCCCCGCCGCCGAGGTGGACGCGGTGATGTGGTTCCCGCTCGCGGAAATCGCCGCCTGGATCGCCGCCCACCCGGCGGATTTCGCCCCGGGTTTTCTGGAATGCTGGAAAAAATTCACCGCCCTCTGAACTCATGAAATGGTTCGCCCGGCTTGCCACCGCGCTGCTCGCGCTCACGTCCTGCCAGAAATCCGCCCCGGAGCAGCTCGGCTATCAGCTCGTTTCCACCCGCCCGCACGACCCCACCGCCTACACCCAGGGCCTGCAACTCACCGGCGGCCGCCTGTTTGAAAGCACCGGCCAATACGGCGAGTCTACCCTGCGCGAAATCGAGCCCGCCAGCGGGAAAGTCCTCCGCAAGCGCCCGCTCGCCAAAACCGTCTTCGGCGAGGGCCTCACCATCCTCAACGGCGAAATGTTCGTGCTCACCTGGAAGGAAAACACCGCCTACGTCTTCGAGCCGGACACCTTCAAGCCCATCCGCAGCCACACCTATCAAGGCGAAGGCTGGGGCCTCACCAACGACGGCAAACAACTCATCATGAGCGACGGCAGCAGCGACCTGAAATTCATCAACCCCAAGGATTTCACCGTCGTCAAAACCCTCGAGGTCAAAGACGGCAAATCCCCGCTCACCCAAATCAACGAGCTCGAATGGATTGACGGCCAGCTCTTCGCCAACATCTACCAGACCGACAAAATCGCCCGCATCTCGCCCGAAGACGGCCAGGTCACCGGATGGCTCGACCTCGCCGGCCTGAAAAAACAACTCACCAAGCCGAACCGCGCCGATGTCCTCAACGGCATCGCCCACGATCCCGCCACCGGCCACCTGCTCGTCACCGGCAAATACTGGCCGCACATGTTCGAGATCAAGGTCGCGAAAAAATAGAAGCCTTGGAAATCGCAGATGGCATGCAGATCGCGCCGCGAGCTCGGTTTAATCACCGGCCATGCGCAGTTCCAATTGCTCGTCGCTGTTCATGCAGAGCACGCGGATGGTGGTGCGACCCACAGCCGATATCCCGACGATGTGGATACCTTCCCAGTGGAAATGATCATCCCATTGCTGCTGGCGGGGATGGAAGAGTTGGGTCACCGCGTCCGTGAAGGGATCGATGCCGGTGAGATTGGCTCCTTTGTGCAGGTTGCAGTCGATACAGGCGAGACAGAGATTCGATTCAGCGTCGGTGCCGCCGTGTTTGAGCGGGCGGATGTGCTCGATGTGAAGGGCGGCGAGAGGGGAATCTTCCTGATGGGTTTGGCAATACTCACATCGGTGTTCGGCGCGCTCTTTGACAAGGGCTCGCGTGTTGGCATTCATGCGGCACTGCCAGATTTGAACTTTTTGGCCTCGCGGCGCAGGACGGCAACGAATTTGTTGGCCCTTACGTAACCGAGATATTCCTCAAGTTCTTCCGGCGAAAGGCTGTCCTCCGTGCTTTTCGCTGCCAGTTCTTCAATTCGCTCGCGGAGTGAATGATCCGTTTGAACAGACAAGACCGCATCTTCCCGACCGGGGAGGAGGAGCTGGAGAAGCGGACTGACGCCGCGCTGAAAGGCGCTTTGAGCACTCATGATTTGGAAAGATAAGGATCGGAGTTTTAAAGGCAAGACCGGTGTTCCGGGCGATGAGAGAATCTGGGCCAGTTGCTTCCAAAGCTACGCTGAGCCAAGGACGCCCATGCTCTTTGGAGTCGGATCGTAAAAATGCTGGTCTCCGCTTGCCTCACCGCCACTCCTGCTTACCTTACGCCGCCCATGCCTCTGCCCGATCCCAGTCTTGAACCCGCCGTCCGCGACCCGAAAAAGCTCCGCAACACCGCGTTCGTGCTCGTCGGCATCATGCTGCTCGGCGGCTGGCTGGTGCTCAAGGCCTACGAAGGCTGGTCCGTCGATCAGGCCAAGGACGACCGCCCGGCGGTCATCTACCGCATCACCCCGGAGCGCGATCTCCGCATGCTCCGACAGGACGGAAAAATCGACGATGTCGTCAATCTCCGCGGCAATGTCATCGCCGTCAACGTGATCAGCCTGCGCGACCCGCAAGCGGCGGAACTCAGCATGGGCGTGATGAAACGCCTTGCCGCCGCCCGCGCGGGGACCAAGGAATTCAACCTCATTTCCCTCGTCGTCGATCCGCTGCCCGCCGAAAAACTGCTCCCCAGCCTGGCCGAATTTTCCGCCACCAACGGCATCAACCTGCCGCAGTGGTGGCTCGGCGGCAACGAGCCGAAGACCTTGCACAAGTTCATCAAAAACGAACTCAAGACGAACATCTATCCGAACGAGGTCGATGGCAAATGGCTCTACGATTCCTCCATCGTGCTGATCGACAAAAACGGCCACATCCGCCGCGCCGTCGTCCCGCAGAAGCAGGGCGGACCGCCGTTCATCGCCACTTTCGATTTCCAACAGGCCGCCGCTTGGGACGCGAAAGGCGCCAAGACCGGCACCGACCGCAACAACGTCCAGGAACTCGAAATCCTGCTCAACCAGACCATCGACAAGCTGCTCGCGGAACCTTTTAAAAACTGATGAAACGCAACACCACCATCGCCCTCTTCTACACAGGCGTCGCCCTCCTCTGCATCGGCATTGTCAGCATCGCCATGTGGCTGGGGAAGGGGCTCAACACTCCCTATCAGGCGCCGGTCGTCGTCAACACCGGCAAGGACACCGCGCCGCAGTGGTTTGAAATCGGCAAGGATCTATCCGCCATCAACCAGGACAACCAGCCGGTGAAACTCTCCGACCTGCGCGGCAAGGTGTGGATCGTCGCCGAATTTTTCGCGATCTGTCCGCACTGCGCCGTCCGCAACGGCGAGGAGCTGCGAAAACTCTACGACGAGTTCGGCAAACATCCGGATTTCCACATTACCTGCATCTCCGTGGACCCGGAAAACGACAAGCAGGAAAAACTCGCCGATTACGCCAAGGCCCTCAGCGCCGACACCAAAAACTGGTGGTTCCTCAATGCCGGCGACGCCAAGACCACCCACGAGTATCTCGAAAAGGAACTCAAGTTCTTCGGCATCCGCGAGCGCACCGATCCGCTCGACATCGAGGCGAACGGCAAATACGCCCACGACCTCGGCTTCATCCTGGTGGACCGCGATTTCAAGGTGATCGGCAAGTGGCCGCTTGCCGACGCCCGCTCCGAGGCCGGTAAAAAACTCGATCCGAACCTCTACCAGAAGCTCAAGGACGAGCTCTTCGCCCGCATCCGCGCGGAGCTTGATAAAAACGAAACGCCCGGCATCTGATGAATCAAGAACGCAATCAATGGCTCACCCGCCCGCCGCAAGAGGAGCTTTCGAAAAAACTCTGCCTCGCCGCCTGGATTCTATCCGCCGCGGTGCTGCTGCTCGTTGTGGTGATGCAGAAGGTCAAGCTGCCGCTGCCGGAAGGCTGGAGCACCGCTTTTCTGCCGCCCATCCACGCAGGGATCAACGCGCTCGCCGCCTTGGTGCTGCTGGTGTCAGTGATCTTCATCAAGCTCGGCAATGTCCGCCTGCACCGTGCGACCATGGTCTTCGCCATGTTTCTCTCGGTGTTGTTCCTGCTTTCCTACGTCGCCTATCACATGACCAACGACCCGACGCGCTACGGCGGCACCGGCACGATGCGCACGGTTTATTTCCTCCTGCTCATCACCCACATCGTCTCCGCGGCGGTGAGCCTGCCGTTCATCCTGTTCACCTTCATCGCCGGCTGGACCAACCGCTTCGCCGCGCACCGGCGGCTCGCCCGCTGGGTGTTCCCGCTGTGGCTCTACGTGGCCGTCACCGGACCGATCTGCTACTGGATGCTCAAGCCGTATTATTGAGGGCAGGGAGCGCGGAATTTATTCCGCGCATAACTTCCTTGCCCCGTTTATTTGCGATCCTTGATGAAATCCGGATGCCGGGCTTCATGCACCAGGCCTATTAAATAAACCGTGTCTGCTTCGATCTGATAGCAGATGTAATAGGGAAACGGGCGGCAGTGTCTGCAGGGAAACCCGTGTGGGCCGACATGATCACCACCTTCCCGACGGACAATCGTTCTCGCCGCATTTTTCACCCGTTCGTGGAGGTCGCTGCCAAGCCGGTCGGAAATCGAAAAATACCGGGACTCCGCATCCAGCAAATCCTGTTTGAAGAGCGACGAAAAGACCGCTTTCACAAGGCTTCGCCGAACACTTGATCGAATGTCATTCCAGTGTCTTTACCCGACCGGAGGTCTTCAAAGCGAAGTCGCAGATTACTGCGAATCTCCTCATTCGAACGCGGATCTCCTTCCAAACTATCGACCAGTAACCTTGCCAGCCCCGCCCGCTCGGACGCAGGAAGTGACAGTGCCTCTTCGGCGAACGTAACGTCTTTTACGATCATGAAGCTACTCTAGGATGATCCATCGGGAGTTCAAGCTCCCAAAAAAACCTCCATCCTCGCGGATGGAGGTTTTTCTGCAAAGGACTGGATTAGAACGACACCCGGGTGCGACTGCCCGACGAAAGCACGCGCACGCGGTCGCCCACTTGGAACTGCTCGCTAGGGCTGACTTCCTGTACAACCGCCTTCGAGCCACCATTGTCGAGCTTGACGGTGATTTCGATACCGTTGCGCGACTGCATCGACTGCTGTGCGTGTGATCCAAGTGCACCGCCCACGAGCGCTCCGCCGATGGCACCGGCCGTGTTAGCGGTTCTACCGCCACCGAGGTTGCTGCCAAGAGCGCCACCCGCGAGGCCGCCGACGATCGTGCCGGCGGTGTTGCCACCTTCGATCTTCACGGGGCGGATCTCAGTGATGCGGCCCTTCTCGACGGATTGCGCCTGCCCGGCTTCGCTGCGCGAGTAGGTATTTCCGGTCATGCTGTCCTGCGCGCACGAGGAGAACAGGAGAACCACCGGGAGACATAGTAGAAGTGTTGATTTCATCGAGTTCTGATTATACCGCAGACGGACAATTTCAAGCGTCCTTTTCACGTCAGTGCACCTCGCTGAACGAGAGGTCGAAGTCGTTTTCCAGTTTGGTGATCTTCGGCCGTTCGCGGGGCTCGATCAGGGCGAGGGAAACGCCTTTTTTCCCAGCCCGCGCCGTGCGGCCGCTGCGGTGGGTGAAGTATTCGATCTGCTCGGGCAGCTGGTGATGGATGACGAAGGAAAGCCCCTCCACGTCGATCCCGCGGGCGGCGACGTCGGTGGCGATGAGGAACTGGGTGCGCTCCTTTTTGAAGGACCGCATCACGGTGTCGCGCTCCTTCTGGGTGAGGTCGCCTTGCAAGACATCGACGGGGAATCCCTTGGTGGTGAGCTGCTTGCCGAGCACGATCGCGCCCGCCTTGGTGCGGCAGAAAATGACACCGCGGTTCGACTGCTGTTTTTTGAGGAAGCTGGCGATGAACTCGGTCTTCTCGTCGCGACTGCAAATCTTGAACTGGTGGTCGATGTCGCGGTTGACGACGTGCGCCTTGTCGATTTTCAGCAGGTGCGGTTTTTCCGACATGCAGTCCTTGATGAGTCCGTGGATGGCGTCCGGGATGGTCGCGGAGAACAACCAGGTGCTCTTGCGCGCGCGGGTGAGACCGAAGATTTTCACCAGCTCTTTCTTGAAGCCCATGCTCAGCATTTCGTCGGCCTCGTCGAGGATCAGGTGCTTCACGTTGATCAACGTCAGCGCCTTTTTCTGGAACAGATCGAGCAACCGTCCGGGCGTGGCGACGACGATGTGGGTCGGGCGTTGCAGCGAGGAGACCTGTTTGTCGAAGTTGTCACCGCCGCAGAGGACCTCGACGAAGATTTTTTCGGAAAACTTGGTGTAGCGGAAAAGCTGCTTGCCGATCTGTTTCGCCAGCTCGCGGGTGGGCGCGATGACGAGGCCTTGGATTTCCTTGGATTTCGGGTTCACCTTCATCAGCAGCGGCAGGCCGAAGGCGGCGGTCTTGCCGGTGCCGGTCTGGGCCTGGGCGATGAGGTCGCCGCCGTTTTCCAGCAGGAACGGGATCGCTTTGTCCTGGATTTCCGTGGGATGGATGATGCCGAGCTCCTGAAGCCCCTGCATCAGGTTGGCGGGAATGCCGAGTTCTTTGAAAGTTTTCAACGTGGTGGTTTCTGGTGGATCCCCCCCGCCTCGATTCAGGCGGGGAGCTTGTCTGGCGGGACCATGGCTGCTTCGGAGCCAGATGACGAGCCATGAAAATCCGCCATTTGGTGCCTCGGGCACTGAATCCGGCACGCCGGGCCGCCTATCTCCGAGCGCTCACTTGATTTTCCGCCAGCTTTCGGCGGTCCAGATCAGAGGGCGATCACCAATGACTGGAAGCCCGGCCTGCTGGCGGTCGTGGTAGTGATAGAACATCCGGATGCCGGCCTTTTCCCCGATGAAGGCGGCGTGGCCGGGAGAATGGACAGCAGCGCGGAAACGAGCAGTCCCGCAGCTGCTTGGGATGGCGTCGTGAGTGACTTGGTCAAGACGCTCGCGGCGACCGGTGATCGCCACTACGCGGGCGCGCCGATGGCACCGGGAATCGGGCCGGGACCTTCGGGGCGATCCTCTTCAGTCGCCTTGGAGACGGGCTTTTTCTTCAGCTCGTCGGGAACCGGCGGCGGCTTGGGTGCCGATGGCGGATTACGCATTTCACCGAACTCGATGATGTCCTTGAGGTGGGCGGCATCGAGGGTTTCATACTCGAGAAGAGCCTTTGCGATGAGCTCCACCTTGTCGCGGCCTTCGTTGAGGATGCGGGTGGCGGTGTCGTAGGCCTCGTCAATGAATCGCTTGATTTCCTCGTCGATGATCTGCGCGGTACTCTCGCTGTAGTTGGTGCGGCGGCCGCCCATGTCGCCCCGACCGAGGAAGACCGGGCCGTCACCTTCGCCGTATTCGACCATACCGAGCTTGTCGCTCATGCCCCATTCGCAAACCATGTGGCGGGCGAGCGAGGTGGCCTGGCGGATGTCGCCGGACGCGCCGTTCGAGACGTCGTCGCTGTGGAATCCTTCGGCGATGCGGCCGCCCATGGTGACGATGAGGTTGGCGAGCGCTTCCTTTTTCTGCGTGGAATATTTGTCGCCTTCCGGAAGATACATCGTCGCGCCGAGATACGGGCCGCGAGGGATGATGGTGACCTTGTGGAGCGGATTGGTATCCGGGAGCACCATGTTGAGGTAGGCGTGGCCGGCTTCGTGCCAGGCGGTGCCGGTTTTCTCCTTGTCGGACATGGCGAGACTGCGGCGCTCGCGGCCCCAACGGACCTTGTCGCGGGCCTCTTCCATCTCGTCGAGCGTGACGGCGGAAAGGCCACGGCGGGCGGCAAGCAGGGCGGACTCGTTGATGAGGTTGGCCAGCTCGGCACCGGAGAATCCGGGCGTGCCTTTGGCGATCTTGGAGAGATCCACGCCGGCGGCGAGTTTGATCTTCTTGACGTGGACGCGAAGGATTTCCTCGCGGCCATTGACGTCGGGAAGGGAAATGGTGACCTGGCGGTCGAAACGGCCGGGACGAAGGAGTGCGGGGTCGAGCACGTCCGGGCGGTTGGTGGCGGCGATGATAATAACGCCTTCCTGGGTGTCGAAGCCGTCCATCTCGACGAGCAGTTGGTTGAGCGTTTGCTCGCGCTCGTCGTGACCGCCGCCCATGCCGTGGCCGCGGTGGCGTCCGACGGCGTCGATTTCGTCGATGAAAATCAGGCAGGGCGCGTGTTTGCGGCCTTGCTCGAACATGTCGCGGACGCGGGATGCGCCGACACCGACGAACATTTCGACGAAGTCCGAGCCGGAGATCGAGAAGAACGGCACGTCGGCCTCGCCTGCGATGGCGCGAGCGAGCAGGGTCTTGCCGGTGCCGGGCGATCCGACCATCAGCACGCCTTTGGGAATCGAGCCGCCGAGTTTCTGGAACTTGCGGGGATCACGGAGGAAATCGACGATTTCAAACAACTCTTCCTTCGCTTCCTGGATGCCGGCGACGTCCTTGAAGGTCACCTTATTGCGATCCATGGTGAGCAGGCGGGCCTTGCTCTTGCCGAAGGACATCGCGCCACGGCCGGCGGATTTCATCTGCTGGCGGAACAGGAAGAACAGGATGCCGATGATCAGCAGGAAGGGCAGGAAGGTGAAAAGCGCGCTGCTGAGGTAGTCCTTGTTGCGCTCGTAGATGGCCTTGTCCTTGACCAGTTTATTGAGATCCTCGCCTTGGATGGCGGTGGAGACGGGAACGCTGAACGGAACGGCGGCCAAAGGCTTGCCGGCCGCATCCAACGGGGCGGCCGCCTCGGCAACCACGCGGCGGGTGCCGACGATCACCGCATCATCCGAGCCAGCGGTGGTGAGCACGCGGAGGGCGTTGCCGGGATCGTTGATATCCACCAGTTTCAAGGCAAGGAACTTGCGGAGCTCCGCGAGCGAGAGGGTTTCCACATCGTTTTCAAGCGGCTTTCCGGTCACTGAAGCGATCTGCTCGAAACGGATGTTGTCGCCGAGCAGCTCGTTGATTTCATCCCGGCGGATCGAGAGGTTGACGGGGACTTGGAAATCCTTCTTCGGAGAGTCCGCCTTGGGTTCGCCGACTTCCGGCATGACCCAGCCGGTGATGGTGGCGTCGAAGGAAGTGTCCGTGGTGATGACTTTTAGCGGCTCCTTCGGATTGTCCACCACGATGCGACCTTGGTCCCACGCCTGGCGGAACTGGGAATAAGTCATCGGTTTGACCACCTTGTTGGTGATCGGATTAAAAAAGGCGGCGCCGAGAATAACCGTCGCGACGCTCAACAAGCCGAGCAGACGCCAGTTGAAGCCATTGGCATCCCCGGGATTGCGGTTCGGGTTATTGGACGGTGGAGTGGAGTTCGGGGAATCGGACATGGTTGGCTGAAAAGACGAGAAAATACCCGGACGGAACAACTTCGCGCGAGTTGAGAAGCGCGACTGGGTTCCGTTCGGGCGTATGGGATGATACTGCAAAGGGGCAAAAAGCAAACCCCTTTTTTGGACGAGTCTTGCGGGCTGGCGCGGCCTCTGCCAAGAAAGCGCGAGTGGATTCACCAATACCCCAGAAAGACTCGCAGCAACTCCCGCCGAGGAGGATGCGTTGGCTGCGCTGGCTGCGGTGGCTGCAGACGATTCCCGGCGTGGGCCGGTTGCGGGCGCTGCGGCCGGGTGCGGACGCGCACGTCGGCGTACTGGTGGACGCATTTGCGGCGTTTGCGACCTTGGATGACGAGCTGAGTTCGCTGGAGGCGGATTTGATTCTGGACATGCTGCGGAGCGCCTTTCCGGAAGTGGACCACGGCTGGCTGGGGCGGCGCTTGCAACGCGCGGTGAGGAATCCGCAGCCGTTGCAGGGGCTGGCGCTGGAGCTGAAAGACAGCTTCGACGACAGCGGAAAACTGGCTCTGGGCTTGC
Source organism: Luteolibacter sp. (assembly GCA_044240265.1). GTDB lineage: Bacteria > Verrucomicrobiota > Verrucomicrobiia > Verrucomicrobiales > Akkermansiaceae > Luteolibacter. Next base: position 10,515 of record JBIHZT010000046.1, read on the forward strand.
AGTTGTTCACCCTGGTGGACGCGGCCGGACGTTCGGAGCGGAACCGCACGAGTTTTGAAATCTTCATGCGGCGGCTCGGGCGGCCCGACTACGGCGCGGCGATCCTGCGGGAAATGCGCGGCGACGCGGGCGGTCCGACGGACGAGGAGCTGCCGTTCGAGCGGTTGATCTTCGGGCGGGACGGCGCGGACGTGCTGCTGCCCCCGGCGGCGAGCGACCACGAGTTCCGGGTCTATCGGGCAGGCGACCTCATCCTGGTGCGAAATACCGGGATTTCGCCGCTGTGGATCCGCGGGCGCTCGGTGGAGTCCGGCTCGTTCCTGAGAATGCGCGAGCGCCAGCCGCTGGTGGTGCCCGGCTGGACGCTGAGTCACGAGGACCTGATGTTTTTCCTCGACGTCAAACGCACGGGCAACTCGCCGTCGATCTACCTGGAACCCGGCGAGACCGGATTCACCGCCGAGCGTACGCGCGGCCGCCAGAGCGCGCTGCGCGTCCGTTTCGGCCTGGAGGCGGAAGTCGAGGCCCTGCGCGACACGGAACTCCACGCCGGCAACCGCGGCCCGCTGAAAAAAGGTGAAATCGTCACCTGCCGGAACCACGAGCGGCTGGGCGACGCCTCGGGGTTCAGCCTTTCGATCAACGAGCTCCGGCGCAAGGCCACACAGAAAGGGCGGCGGTTCCGGCTCGCTGGTGACAGGCAGGAGTATCTGGTTTCCAACGACGCCTCGGCGCTCTCGTCCGGCGACCTGCTGCTAGGCTCAAAACTTTCCCCCAAAGCCGTGCTGTTCATCCGCTACGACGCGGAGCGGGCGGAGGGCGAGCTGGTCGTTAGGGAAAGCCACGGGCCGATCCTGGTCGATGGCGTGCCGGTGCGCCAGACCGCGACTTTGCGCGATGGTTCGCTGATCCGGCTTTCCGGCAGCCAGTCGGTGCGCTGCCGTTTCAGCGAGGGATTTCTCGACGAGGAGCGGACCTTGATCGAGTCGCTGCAAGTGGAGGATCTGATCCATGACTTCGGGCCGGACTCGCGGGCGCTGGACCACATCAACTTCGAGGTGAAGCGCGGTGAAATGCTCTGCATCATCGGCCCCAGCGGCAGTGGAAAAAGCACTCTGCTCGCCGTCCTGTCAGGCCAGCGCGAACCGACACGCGGCAAGGTGAAACTGAACGGCATCGACCTCTACGAGCGGCGCGAGCACCTCGTCCCGTTCATCGCCCACATGCCGCAGGAAGAGGCGCTCAATCCGCAACTCACGGTGCGCGAGCACCTGCGGCATGCGGTGACCATCCGCCGGCCGGCACTCTCGCTGGCGGAGCATGAGCGGCGGGTGGACAGCATGCTGGCGGAGCTCGGCCTGCAATCGATCGCCCGGCGCCGGGTCGGCGCACCCGGCGAAAAAACCATTTCCGGCGGCGAGCGCAGCCGCCTGAATCTCGGCGTGGACCTCGGCAGCCGGGCGGAGGTCTTCCTGTTTGACGAGCCGATTTCCGGACTCTCGTCCAAGGACTCCGAACACGTCGCGGAAACCCTGCGTTCGCTGGCCCGCGAGAAAATCGTCATCGCCTCACTGC
>JBIHZT010000674.1:0-3479 GCA_044240265.1 Luteolibacter sp.
GTTACTGACGCGTGCTATTAAAAACGCGTTGGTCAACGTGACTTGCGGCGGCGCGCCGGCGTATGTCTGGCCCGGAGGTGGGATTACTGTCATGGTGGATGTGTTGCGTATGCCCGATCGCAGCTTCGGGACCGTGCCCACGCCAGCGATTGTGGCGCCGTTCGAATTTAGTATGCGCGCTGAGGATTTTAAAAATCTTGGCGGTCACATGGCTTATGTGCGACCTCTTGATGAAGTGTTGCGCAGCGGCGCCTGGCACGCAGATGGTGCGCCGATTGCACGTCAGTGGGTGATGCAGCCGACCCAAAATCCCTGGCCTTTGGGTCAGCCGCCCCAGCTGGGCTAAAGAATATGGGGCCGACTTCGCACGAGCTCTCGCAAGGGCGCCGCCATTTTCAGCACGGGCCGATCGATATCATCGCTTATGCCGAGGGTGACCCCTCCAGCGTGGCGCAAGCGCACGAAGCGGCCTGGCAACGGTTTGGGAAAATTCTTCCCGAGTTGGTGGATGAATTGGCTGAGCTGCGCAAACCTGTGCGGGGCCTAGTCTCGCTCAAAGGGCCGATCGCCCAGTCTATGTGGCAAGCATGCAAAGACTGTTTAATCGAGGCGGATACCGGCGCATTTTTAACGCCAATGGCGGCGGTCGCCGGTTCGGTCGCGCAAGATTTGAGTGTTTGTTATCAAGCTTCTGGGATCAGGCGCGCCTGGGTCAACAACGGAGGCGACATTGCGCTACATCTGACCGAAGACACTGCCGTTTCGATTGGACTGTTTGCGGACTTGGCGCGCTTAGATGAGCAACAACTGCTGCACGGTCTGCAGACTGATGCTGTGTTTAAAGTGAAGTACGGCATGGGCATCGCAGGCATAGCCACTAGCGGTTGGCGTGGACGCAGTTTTTCTTTGGGTATCGCCGATAGCGTGACGGTATTTGCGGCGAGTGCTTCGCAGGCAGACGCCGCAGCAACCATGATTGCTAACGCGGTCAACCTGGCTGACGCGCGTATCGTGCGCCAGCCAGCCAACGCAGTAAAAGATGATTCTGATTTGGGTCAGCAATTGGTCACGGTCTCTGTGCCCAAGCTGAGTCAAGACGAAATTTACGAAGCACTTGAAGCCGGCTTAAAAAAAGCGCACACGCTCAAGCAGAACGGTTTAATCTGTTCAAGTATTTTAAGCTGTCAGGGTTGGTTTGCCAGTACAGAAGCCGCTCGAGTCCAACGCATATCCTGAGGTCATGATGCAAGCAAAGATCCGTAGAATCGTGGTTCAAATCGATGAAGTCTGGTCCGAGAACGGTCAGCCCGTGTCGCCCCCCACACGTCGCGCGTTAGCGATGGCGGTGATTGAAAATCCCTTTGCTGGGCGGTATGTTGAAGACCTAGACGCGCTGATGACGGTGGGGCAAGAACTTGGCGCCTTACTAGGGCAGCGTTGTGTCCAAGCTCTTGGCATCCAACCTGGCGAGGCGCAAAGCTACGGCAAGGCGGCCATCGTAGGTGAGGCCGGTGAACTCGAGCATGCCGCCGCGATTTTGCATCCAAAATTAGGGGCGCCGCTGCGCGTTGCGGTTGAAAAGGGCGCGGCACTGGTGCCTTCGAGTAAAAAAATGGGTGCGATGGGGGCGACGATTGATGTGCCGCTCGGACACAAAGACGCAGCTTACGTACGCAGCCATTTTGATGCGATCGAAGCGCGTGTCACCGATGCGCCGCGCGCCAACGAAATCGTGGTGTGCGTCGCCGTCACCGATAGCGGGCGTCCCAACCCTCGGGTGGGTGGGTTGAAGCATCAGGACATGATTGGTAAAGATGGTTTGAATTGAGTATTGAAACGTTGAAACATTGATAGTCAGGGCATGTGCCCGATAAACAGGAGAGTACGATGAAACAGCACCGACTCAGTATTTTTGCAAGGCTCAGCATCGCGGCAGCGACACTGCTAACCGCCTCATCAACGCTGTTGGCGCAAGGCGTCATCAAAATCGGCGAAATCAATAGTTATAAGGCTCAACCTGCTTTTCTTGAGCCCTACAAAAAAGGCATGGAACTCGCAGTCGAGCAGATCAATGCGGGTGGTGGGTTGAATGGTAAAAAAGTTGAGCTCATTACGCGCGACGATAACGCCAACCCCGGCGACGCCGTGCGGGTGGCCGAAGAGCTCGTATCGCGTGATCGAGTCGATGTATTGACTGGCTCGTTCTTGTCGCATATCGGCTTAGCGCTGACTGATTTTTCGAAACAAAAGAAAGTTTTCTTTTTAGCCAGCGAGCCGCTGACTGACAAAATTGTCTGGCAAAACGGTCACCGCTATACGTTCCGTCTACGTACCTCAACGTACATGCAGGTGGCTATGCTTGTGCCAGACGCCGTTGCCATGAAGAAAAAACGTTGGGCCATCGTTTACCCCAATTATGAATATGGCCAATCAGCAGTCGCAAGTTTTAAAGAACTGATGAAGGCGGCGCAACCGGATGTTGAATTTGTGGCCGAACAAGCGCCTCCCTTAGGTAAGCTTGATGCCGGCAGTGTGGTGCAGGCACTTGCTGATGCTAAGCCTGATGCTATTTTTAACGTGTTGTTCGGCGCAGACCTGTCGAAGTTTGTACGCGAAGGTAACACCCGCGGTTTATTTAAGGGGCGTGAAGTCGTGAGCTTGCTCACTGGCGAGCCCGAGTACCTCGATCCACTTAAAGATGAGAGCCCAGATGGCTGGTTGGTGACGGGGTATCCATGGTATGGCATCAAAACGCCAGAGCACGCAGCGTTTCTGAAGGCATATCAGGATAAGTTTAAAGACTATCCGCGTCTAGGCTCGGTGGTCGGTTATAGCGCCATCATGTCGCTTGCAGCCGGGATTAAAAAAGCTCAAAGCACAGAGACTGAGAAGCTTGTTGATGCCTTTAAAGGTTTGAACCTCATGACGCCCTTTGGCCCCATTACCTATCGGCCTGAAGACCATCAGTCAACGATGGGTAGTTTTGTTGGCCGCACGAAAAACGAAGGTGGCAAAGGTGTGATGGTTGATTTCCGCTTCTTAGATGGCGCTAAATTCTTGCCTTCTGCCGAAGAGGTAAAAAAATTGCGACCTGCTCAATAAGCAGTTTTAATTTATTGTGACTTGGCAAGTGTTGAACGCTGATTGTTGAATGGGCGATTGATGGATTTATCTGGTTTTGTTGTTCAGTTGCTCAACGGTCTGGCTGGGGCCTCGTCGCTCTTTTTGGTCTCAGCCGGATTGTCGCTCATCTTTGGTGTGACGCGGATCGTGAACTTTGCTCACGGTTCGTTTTTTATGGTGGGCATTTATGTTGCTTACACCCTAGTCACACGCTTTGCCGATACGATCGGTTTTTGGCCTGCTTTGGTGTGCGCGGCACTGATAGTCGGTGTGCTTGGCGCGGTGGTTGAAATCACTTTAATGCGCCGCATTTACCGTGCGCCAGAGTTGTTTCAATTATTAGCCACCTTCGCCTT
>JBIHZT010000483.1:0-3475 GCA_044240265.1 Luteolibacter sp.
GACCAATGCGCGCCCCCGCTGGCATTACCGACGCTGCCAGCCAGGCTGGCGGCGATCTTGCTCGTGGCGGTGGGTGCTGTGCCGGGGCTCACCGTCGGCATGGAGGGATTGCCGGTCGTGTAGTGGATGGTGAGTTGCGGTCGCTGGTTGATGGTGGCGTGGTCGTCCGATGCGAAACGGGCGAAGCGGTTGCCGCCGGACGCATCGCTCGCCATGGTGAGCATCAAGCGCAGCGGGCGGGCGGCGGAGAGTGCGGCGCTGGCCTCGGTGACGAAGACGGGGGCGAGGGTGAAACCCATTTGGGTGCCGGTAGCGGTGGTGGCTGAATTAAAGCCGGAGAGGCTGCCGATGACGGTGTTCGAAAAATCGGTGCCGGACAAGCCGCCGTCCTCACCCCACAGGTTGGCGCTGGTGGGTCCGGTGCGGGAATTCCAATCGGCGCCGGTGCCAGCGCCATTGGTGGCGGAGCTTCCGTTTCCGGTGCCTTCGACGAACTCCTTGAGGAGTGGCCGCAGTTCAAGGTTGTTCACCGTGTCGGTGCCGCCTCCGGCGATCCAGAGATCGAAGGCGGCGCTGATGATGGTGGCTCCAGCGGGAATGGTGGATAGATCGAAGGCAAACAGTCCGCGCATGCCGCCGCTGTTGTTGCGGCCGATGAGGAACTGGTCGCGCGCGCCGGAGTTCCAGCTCACCGAGTCGCCGCGGATGAAGGTGGCGGCTTGGGAGTAACCATTCACCCCTTCGCGGAAGGTGGCGGTGAAGTTGTTGATGGTCGGCCCGCCGGGCTGGACGATCCGGTCGGCGGAACCTTGCATGGGCTGGCCGTTGACGGTGACGGTGGCGGTGCAGCGCAGGGTGTAGCTGCCCGCTGCGGAGAATCGGGCGGTGGTGCTGGCCGAGTTCGGGCTTTCAAAAGTGACGCTGCCGGGGCCGGTGACCATCGACCAACTAACCGCAGGCGTTCCGAAGGCGGAGTTGAAGACGATGGAAGCGATGAGATGCAGGTCGGTGCTGAGGTCGGGCAGGACGACATTGTCCACACCCGGGCTGGTGATGGTGACGACCGGCGGGCTGGTGGTGATGGTGCCGGTGATGTTGCCTTCACCGAGATACGTGCCGCCGCTCTCGATGATGACATCGCCGGTGATGGTGCCGTTGTTGACGAGCGTCGCGCCGGTTTTCACGGTGACGTTAGAGGTGATGGAATCTTCGACAACGAGTGTGCCGCCCTCGACGGTGGTCGGGCCGGTGAAGGTGTTCGTGCTATCGAGCGTGAACTGTCCGCTGCCGTTCTTGCGCAGGCTTCCCGTGCCGGAGAGGATGCCATCGAAGGAAGAGGAGCCGGAGCCGCTGACGGTGAGATCGGCCGCGCCGAGTTCCACGCGGGTGCCGGTATTGTCGTTGGCTTCGAGGCCGGCGAGGGTTTGGAAATTGATTCCAGTTAGGTCGAGCAGCGCGCCGTTAGAGAGTGAGACCACGGTGGATGCGGGCAGGCGGTCGCCGATGCCGGTGCCGGTGCCATTCCACTTTTTCGCGAGGTAGGCGTCGATGTCGGTTTGCTGTTGGGTGGTGAGCACGGTGTTGAAAACGACCACCTCGCCGATCTGCTGGCCGCCGTAGCGGATCGTGCGGTCGCGACCGAGCGTGTTGGCATACACGTTGCCGGCGGTGAAGGCGGCGACGCGAACGAGGCCGGAGGGCATGTTGGTGGTGGTGCCGGTGACGGCGGTGCCGTTGAGCCAGGTCGTGCCGTTGCGGACATTGGCGGCGGCGTATTGCGTGCTCCAGATGGGCAAGCCCGCGCCTCCGGAGTGGAAATGATAGTCGGTGGCGGTGGATCCTAGCAGGAAATTCTCGTTGGTGGTCTTGCCCACCCAGAACAGCGCGCGGATGTCGGTCATGTTAGCGCCCATTTGCATCCAGCGGCCGGAAGTTCCGGAAAACGGGCCAAAATCCAGCAGCGAAGTTGCCGGGCCGGTGAGCGTGTTGTCAGTGATCGGCAGCGGGCGGTTGGCGGCGGTGGCTTGGGAAACGAAGCTGCCGCGGCCATTGGCGTCGTTCCATTGGCTGACGGCGTCTGAAGTGATGGCCATCGACGACGCCTTGGTGGCGTCGAGCCAGAGCGCGGGCAAATCGGTGACGGCGAGACGCAGCGTGCCGCCGTTGATGGTGGTGTTTCCTGTGTAGGTGTTAGGTGCGGCGAGCACCAGCGTGCCGGTGCCGTTTTTCACGATCGAGCCGGTGTTCATGATCACCGTGTCCGGGCTGACCAGCGTGGTTCCCGCGCCATCGAAGGTGACGGTTTTGAGGTTGAGATTAAAGGCGAGTGCACCGGTCTGGGCGAAGCGCAGGATGGCACCGGCATCCGCAGTGATGACGGGTGGCTGGGTGAAATAGAAATTTCCGGGAACACCGGTGAAAGTGACGTTGCCATTCGCCACGCGCAGGGATTGGAAGCCGTGTTCGGCTCCGCTGAAGCTTGCCAGGCTCACGGAATAGGCGAGCGGCGAGCCGGGATGGGTGGCGGCGAAGTGGGCGTGGCGCAGCGGGCCCCAAGCTTCCACCGCAGCTTCCCCGCCGGGCGTTTTCGTCCAACTGTTGGAAACCCAGTTGTAGCTGCCGCCATTGACGACTGATCCGGCAGTCGCGCCATTCGGATCAAAATACCACGGGCCGATGGCGGCCACGGTCACTTCGAGCGAATTCGCGCTGATGCCGAAGGCGTCGCGCGCCGCCACCACATAAGAATAGGTCACGCCATCGGTCACCAGAGTGTCGTTGAACGAGGTGGATGCCGGCGTGGCAATGTCGGTGTATGGTCCGCCGGGCGTGGTCGAGCGGCGCACCGTGTAACCGGACACGCCGGGCACGGCGTTCCAGATGAGGGCGATTTGACCAAGCGTGGCCGATCCTGATAGCCCGGTGGGCACGGGGATGTCCTCCAGCGGGGTGATGGTGCCGGTGCCCGCGATTTGGCCGGGATGGGTTGCGGCGCTGACGGCGACTCCGGCCGACAGGGTGACGCCGTTGATGATGAGGCGCTTCACGGTGAGTGGACCGGATGGCAGGGTGAGTAGGCCGTTACTTTGCAGAGTCAGCGTGTTGGCGATGGAAGTAACAGCGGATAGATCTAGGTTTCCGCTGCTAGCAAGGATGCCGGTGCCGGTAAGGGAGCCCGTGATTGCCAGGGTGCCGGTGCCGGTGGTTAGGTTTGCGGAGCCGGTGACATCGAGGCCACTGATGCTGGCGGAAGTGCCATCGAGTTTCAGGCCGGTTCCATCGCGCAGGACCACGCAGCCGGTGCCCGGCAGGGCGCTGCCACCGGGTTTGAAAACCAAATTTCCGGACTCGATCACGGTGTCGCCGGCGTAAGTCACGTTCGCCGGACGCGACCAATCGGCTCCGCCCTTTTTGACGAAGTTTCCGGTGGAGGAGACCGGAGCGTTCACAATGCCGCCCCACCACTCGATGGAGT
>JBIHZT010000484.1:0-3473 GCA_044240265.1 Luteolibacter sp.
ATTTCAAAACCGCCATCCATGCCGATACGATCCTTCGCCAGTTTTTTCAAAGACCCCGCCTCCTGGCAGGTCATCGCCTCCGGTCAAGCGGAGGGCCATCTCACCAGCGCCGAGGGGCCGGACGGGAAACCGGCGCTGCGACTCGACTACGATTTCCACGGCAGCGGTGGTTTCGTGGTGGCGCGGAAGGAGGGGAAGTTCGTGTTGCCGAAGACGTTTGAGATTGGTTTTTTCATGCGGGGCGAGGGGCTGCCGAACAATTTCGAATTTAAAATCGCCGATCCGGGGGGCGCGAACGCCTGGCGGTTTTTGAAGGAACATGTCGAGCTGCCGTCGGATTGGACCGCCGTGCGGATTCGCGAGCGGGATCTGCCATTCGCCTGGGGACCGGCGGGCGGGGGCGCTCCCGAGGTGGTCGGCGCCATCGAGCTGGTCATCGCCGCCGGACCGGGCGGCTGCGGCAGCGTTTGGTTCTCCGATCTGTCGCTGGACGACCAGACGCTGGATTCGCCCGAAAGTTTCGGCGCGTCCAGCCATCTGCCTAACAATCCGCCCGGGTCCGTCTTCGAAGCGGGCTCGCCGAGCGGTTGGCAGGCGGAGGAGGGAGATCCGGCGCCGCGCTGGTGGGTGGATTTCGGCCGGCGGGTGCGTTTCGGCGGACTGTTGATCCACTGGCCCTCGCCGACGCAACCGCGAAGCTACGCCATCGAAATTTCCAACGACGGCGAGAACTGGTCGCGGATCTATCATGCCGCCCGCTCGCTGGGCGCTCACAGCCACATTCCCGCGCCGCAGGCGGAAGCACGTTTCCTGCGGCTGGATTTCGACAGCGCGGAATCGGCGGCGCTGTTATCACTGCATCTGCGGCCGGACTCGTTTTCCCACACGCCGAATGAATTCATCCACGCGGTTGCGGCGGACTACCCGCGCGGCTGGTTCCCGCGGTATTGGTCGCGCGAGCAATCGTACTGGACGCCGATCGGCAGTCCGGAAGGTCGCCGCCGCGGACTGGTCAACGAGGAGGGCATGGTGGAGGTGGATGAGGCGAAATTTTCGCTAGAGCCGTTCCTGCTCGTCGGTGAGAAACTGGTCACCTGGGCGGATGTGGAAATCGGGCTGTCCCTCGCCGCCGACGGCGCGCCGTTCCCGGTGGTGGAGTGGCAGGCGGGCGATGTGACGCTCACCATCCTGCCGTGGGTCGATGGTGCGGGCGACGATCTCGCGCTGCGCACGAACTATCAGATTGAAAACCCCTCGGGGCACGAGGTCCGGTTGGCAGTGGCCGTGCGGCCTTTCCAGGTGAATCCACCGTGGCAGGCGTTCCGCGATCTGGGCGGGCGCAGTCCCATCCATCAGATCACTTGCGATGCGGATGGTATGAACGTGGACGACCGTCGGGTGAACGCCAACCGCGAGCCGGACAGCATCGGTGCGATCGCGTTTGAAGAAGGCGGCGTCGTGGATTTTCTATCCAGAAACGAATTTCCAACAGCCGTAGCGGTGCACGACGAGTCCGGCCTGGCCTCGGCGGCGATGGTTTGGAAACTGCCGCCCGGCCCCGGTTCGTTCGCCGTCACGGTTACGGTCCCGTTTTTCAAGCAGGCCAGCGCTCCGACCGACGACAGCCGCGAGAAAGCGATCCGTCACTGGCAGGAAATTCTCGCGCCGGTCGAGTGGCGGGTGCCAATGCTGGCGCGCACCGCCATCGAGTGTTTCCGCACCGCGGCGAGCCATATCCTCATCAACCGCGATGGCCCTGCGATCCAGCCGGGGCCACGACGCTACACCCGCTCGTGGGTGCGCGACTGCGTGATCATGGGCGCGGCGATGGCGAAGATGAACCGCCCGCATGTGCTGCGGGATTTCCTGATCTGGTATGTGCAATTCCAGCATGAGGACGGCTACGTGCCTTGCGTCGTGGACAGGGACGGCGTGGACGATCTGGTGGAGAACGACAGCCACGGGCAGTTGATCTGGGGGATCTGCGAGGTCTTCCGCAACGAGGGAAACAGGGATTTCCTGAAGTCGATGTGGCAGCCGGTGCATCGCGCCGCCGAGTATCTCCGGCGTCTGAGGTCGCAGCGGATGACCCGGGAATTCATCGAGCCGGAGCGCTCGGATTGTTTCGGCCTGATGCCGGAATCCGCCAGTCACGAGGGCTATCTATCACATCCGGTGCATTCCTACTGGGATGATTTCTGGGGCATCCGCGGCCTGGATGCGGCGGCGGAATTGGCCGAGGCGATGGGCTATTCCGAAGAGGCCGCGCGCTGGCGGGGCGAGGCGCGGGACTTTCTAGCGGACGTGCTGGTCTCCATCGACAAGGTGATCGAGAAGCGTCAGCTCACCTACATCCCCGGCTCGGTCGAGTGGGCGGACTTCGATCCCACGGCCACCTCCAACGCGATCGCCCAACTGGATTTCGCCGACGATCTTCCCGCCATCCCGCTGCACCAGATGTTGAAGACCTATCTTGAGGGGTTCCGCCAGAAGCATCGCGGCGAGATTCCCTGGCTGAACTACACCGCTTACGAGATCCGCATCATCGGCGCGTTCGTCCGCCTCGGGAAACGCCGGGAAGCGCACGAACTGCTCGATGTCTTCCTCGCGGACCGCCGACCGGCCGAGTGGAACCAGTGGCCGGAAATCACCTGGCGCGACCCCCGCTCGCCTGGCCACCTGGGTGACGTGCCCCACACCTGGATCGCTGCGGAATACATGTTAGCCATCGCCGCCATGGTTGCGAGCGAGCGCGAGGCGTCGGAGAAGCTCGTGCTCGCATCGGGACTGCCGTGGGAGTGGATCGCCGAAGAAGAGGGATTCTCCGTGCGCGGGTTGATGACACGCTACGGCAGGCTGGATTTCCAAATGGACGTCCCGGAAACCCTCTGCATCCGCTTCGTGATCGGCGGCGGCATGACCACCCCGCCCGGCGGACTGATCGTCACTCCGCCGCTCCCGCCCGGACGTCGCATCCGCCACGCGCTTTGCACGGCGGGGCATCCGTTGGTCATCGACGAGCACGGCACTTCGGTGATCGTGAAGAATCTTCCCATCGAGGCCACGCTGTTTCTCGACGAGGCCGAAACCCCGGTCCTTGCCTGAAAACCACAAATAACTCCTAGCAGCTCAGGTCCTGCAACTCGGGTTTGTTCTCCGGCGATTGCTGGCGGCGCACCTCCCAGGTCCCCTCCGCCTTGATTTCCAGAATCGCGTCGTAGCGCAGGCGCGACTCGCCGTTTTTCGAAAGAATCACCACGCCGATTCCCTGTTCCGTCAGCATGTCCAGGATGCTCGAAATCTGATTCTTGGGAAGCGAGCTGCCCGGACGGTCCAGAAAAACGAACGCCGGCTTCGCCAGGAAAATCCGGGCCACGGAAAGCAGGTGCTGCTCACCGATCGACAGCAGATCATCCCAGTCCTGATCGGTATCCAGACCGTTGGCATGGCTCACCACATCCTCAAGGCCCAGC
>JBIHZT010000485.1:0-3472 GCA_044240265.1 Luteolibacter sp.
AAACTCCCCTCATTTTCCTCGCCCTGGCCACCGCCGCTTACGCCGCAGCGCCCGTCCTCGTGCAGGTCACCCCGGAAGCCCTCGCCAAACTCCAGAAAAACTCGCCCATGGCGAGCCTGAAACAACCCGCCAAGGACCAAGCGCCCGTCGCCCGCCCTGCCGGACAATCCATCATCAAGCAATCTTCCATCCTCCACGACGGGACAAACTGGACGCTCGTTCCCAAGGGAGCGGTCATCTTCATCCCCACCGCGTTGAAAACCCGCGTGGATGTCAGTCCCGTCGGAACCCTGCTCTCCTGGCCCGATTTCCTCACCAAAAACCGCGGCTGGATCACCACCACCGACATCTCCTTCGATCAAGCCGCCGGAAACGAGCCCATGCCCGCAGAACGCGCCGCATTCTGGACCAAACAGGACAAAATCGTCATCGCCGTCCATCAGAACGGCCCGATCTCCGTCCGGATCGCTCCTGAATCCCAGACCCTTACCCAACGATGAAACTCCTCACCATTCTCCTCGCATTGTCGTCCGTGAGCTCATTCGCCCAGACGACCGCCTTCAAAAACATCGTCCGCCAAACCCAGCAAAAAACCGGCGTCGTATGGGACATGCAGGACGTGACGCCTAACGGTTCAGCATCATCCGCATTACTCCTCGAGGACGGAGGCTCGCTCTTCCAGCTCTGGACCATCGACCAGACCGCCGTCAAGGACCACCTCTTGGACCAGAAGCTTGTCGGAGCCTATCTGCCCAAGGCCGACGTGAAGATCATCACCCGCGATCCCTACGCTCCCGTCACCCGCACCCGGATCGACCAGCCGTTCACCGTGGAAATCGAGGTGTCCGACCTGCTCACCGGCACCGGCATTCCGGCTGCTGCCTCCAAGGTGCTGCTGGAACAACATGTCCAGACCTTCGCCGCCGGACAAACCACGCTTAACCCCACGATGGTCGCCGCCAACCCGCCACTCTCCTCCGCTTACATTACGGAAAACGGCAAGACTATCCTCAAGTTCGCCGCCTCCTCGCTCACAGCGCCAAATCCGACCAAGGCCGCTGGCGAGGAACACTTCATCGTGCACGCGCTTGCCGACGGCACCGTCACCCAGTCCCAAATCGCCTCGGCCAAGGTGCAGGTCTGGCCTCTCGCCTCCGGGGCCATCACCGGCATCATCCCCGGCGGAGAATACCGCTATCAAATCCCCTCCATCCAACTCGACCTCATCGACCTCTATCCCCGCAGCGACACTTACTTCGTCCTTTACGAAGGCACCCAGGTCAACGGCACTCCGGGCACACTCATCAAGGCCTACCCTTGGGACTCCGAAACCTCACGCACCACCCTGCTCACATCGGACGAGCTCACCAGCATCATCACCAAGGACGGCACCTACACCGTCGCCCTCATGAGCACCACTGTCTTCGACACCCGCCTGCTTTGCGATCCCGTCTCCTTCACCATCAAGCGCTCCATGACCGTCAACGCCATGCAGGTGAACTTTTCCGAAGAATCAGAACCCTGATTTTAAACCACTCCCCCCGACATACGGCCGGTCGGCGTGACCGGAGGATGCGCTCCCCCAGCATTCTCCACGTCACCCGGCCGGCTCATTTTTACCCGCGAACTCCGGCCACGCGGCGGGCAACTGCGACAACAACCCGACCACTCGGGAAAAAATCATCAATCCGCGGCTACCGCCGCCTTAGGGCTGAACGATTCCTTCTTCATCCCAAGACGGTCCAGCTCAATTCCCGCCTGGATGAACGGCCCCACTCCCTTGAGGTCGTTCTCGACGACCGGCTCGCTGATATAATACTGATAGGAACCATCGCGCTTGTCGGGCTGGCCGAGACCGGCGACCTGGCAGCACATCGTCAGGTTCACATCCCCGACTCCTCCGACGCGGATCAGATCGCGGACGATCCCCGTGTAGCCCGCCACAGCCGGCTTCAGATAGACCCGCGGCAGCAGGCCGTCGTTCACGGCCTTGGCGAGCGAGTAGGCGAACATGGCGGAAGCCGTAGCTTCGAGATAGTTGCCCTTGCGCGCCCCTTGATCCAACACCTGCCACCAAAGTCCACTCGCCGGATCCTGCCACTTGACGATGCCGTCCGCCGTCTTTTGCAAAATCGCGACGAGCCCGGCCCGTGCGGGATGGTCTTTCGGAAATTCTTCCAGCGTTTCGACCAGCGCCATCACCCACCAACCAACGGCGCGACCCCAGAAACTCGCCGAGCGTCCGCTCTCCTTGTCCGCCCAGTTCTGCACCTTCGCCTCGTCCCAGCCGTGATAATAGAGCCCGGTCTTGGAGTCGTAGAGATGCTGGTCGATCAGGCGGAATTGCTTTGCAATGTCCTCCCACGAGTCGTTGCCGCCACCGGTCAACCGTGTGTATCCGGCATAGAACGGCTCACCCATGTAAAGACCGTCCAGCCACATCTGGCGGGTGTATCGCTTCTTGTGCCAGAACCCGCCATCGGCGGTGCGCGGATGATTTTCCAACTGGGAACGCAGGATGTCCGCCGCCGTTCTGTAGCGCTCCTCGCCGGTGATCTGGTGAAGAGCGAGCAAGGTGCGGCCTGGGGCGATGTTGTCGATATTGTAGTCCTCCAGCTTGTAGCCCGAGATCTCGCCGTCCGGCCCGATCCAGGTGCCGGTCGATTTTTCCACGAAGCCAGCATACTTCGGATCACCAGTGGATGCGCCCAACTCCAGCATCCCTAGCAGCGTGACATGGAGCGCGTAATCCCATTTCCCGCCGGGCTTGTAACGGGTCGCATCTCCAAACCGGGCGATCTGGGAATCCGCCATGCGCCGCGACCATTCGATCGGGGTCTGGGCGCGTGCGGTCACGCCCAGGAGGAGACAAGACAGAAGGAACAAGCAGCGCTTCATCGGATATTGGGTAGAAATGGCAAAGGCGGTTCCAAATGGCCAGCCAATTGACTTCGAACCAAGTCGATGTGCGCTTTCCCGCAGTATTGGCCGCAACCACCAAAAATCCGGTTGAAAAATCAGCGGTGAACCCAAGAATCAATTTGGAAACACCCGCAAAAGGGCGTTTCATCCTCAAGCAGGAAGGTGGAAATCAATTTCCCGTAAAAACCATGTCACAAGCCATCATCGATCCCGAAGAAGTCCGCCGCTTTGCCGCGGAGTTGAAGCGTTTCAACGGAGATTTGCGCGAGCGGACCGGCTCACTGATGGCGCGCTTCACCGCGCTCGGCGACACCTGGCAGGACCAGGAACAGGAAAAATTCGCGGCGGAGTTCACCCAGTTGATGAAGACGCTCAAATCCTTCCTGGAGCTGTCCGACCGCCACACGCCATACCTGCTCCGCAAGGCCGAGCGCATCCAGCAATACCTCGACCAGCGCTGAAACCGCGATGTCCGACCAAGTCAAAATTTCCTCCATCGACGCGCTCGAAGCCTTTCGCTCCGATTTGATCCAATACATCGCCAAGGCCC
>JBIHZT010000047.1:0-12048 GCA_044240265.1 Luteolibacter sp.
TTTCGCCCTGGAAATTACGGCTTTTTTTCGGCATCAGGATCGGCGTTGAACGAGATGGCGGTCCGGCTCGAGTTTACCGACCATGCCGCCGCGGTGGAGTTTCTGGATCTCCTTGAACGGGCCGTCAAGCAGGCGCACGCGGTCGAGTGGAACAGGATTCAAGGATTGTGCCGCAGCGAGCGTGGTGGCGAGGGAGACAAGACAAAGCGAGCGGAACGGCATCATGGGCTGGGTGAGATGAAGAATGGAAGAACGACTAACAATTTCACGTGATCTCATGCGCTAAACCGGCGGGTAATCTGGTTCTCACAGCCCGGGTTTCCAGCTGGCATTCCACTCGATGGACGGTATTCCCTTGGTATCGAATGCGATGGGCAGCCAGATGTAGCGGGAATCGGCGAGATCCCATTGCTTCCATCGGTCGGCCATGAAGATGAAGGCGTCTTTTTTTCCATGCACCGGCAATACGTAGGTGCTTTGGGAGGTGAAGGTCAGCTCGGCGCCCTTGCCGATGCAGGGGTTTCCCAGCTCGGTCCACGGTCCGAACGGATGATCGGCCACAGCGGAGCGCGCGGGATTGGGATTCCATCCGGTGCAGCCTGAGGCGATGATGTAATACTTTCCTCCACGCTTGAAAACCGCGGGTGCTTCCATGCTGCGGCCGACGAAGATGCGGGCGTATTTTCCCGAGGGCTTCAGATAGTCATCGGTGAGCAGGGAAACGTGCATCGTCGCATTCTCCTCCGAGGAATAGAAGTGATAGGCCTTGCCGTCGTCATCGACGAAGAGCGTCATGTCGCGCGCCATCTGTCCGCCCTCGAAGTCGCGGGCCAGTTTCGTGCCAGTCTTGTCCGCCTCCGTCACATTGACAGGCCACACGCCAGCGTTCGGACGGAAACCGCCGAGGTATTGGAAAGGCCCCGCCGGTGAATCGCTGGTCGCCACGCCGGTTTTCGCCGCCTTGTAGTCGATGCTGTCCACGTGAAGCCACATGACGAATTTTTTCGTCGTCTTGTTATAACCGACCTTCGGCCGTTCGATGACCTTGTCGCAGTGGAGATCGTGATTCGGATCTTCCGCCACCGAATTCAGGACGACGCCGAGGTTTTTCCAATCCGTCAGGTTAGTCGAGCTGTAACACGAAACGCCACCGGCCACCACGCGCGTGCCGCCCCAAGCGACGTTGCAGGCGGGCGCGTAGGTGCGGCCCTCCTTGAGCTCGCCATACCAGTAGTAAACCCCCTCGTGGAAAAGAATGCCGCCGCCGTGGGCGTTGATCGGTTTTCCTGCGGTGTCGTTCCAAACCTCACCGGGACGGATGGTATCGGATGCCGCGGGAGCCGATGAGAGGCAGGCGAGAAGAACAAAGGTGGTGGCGATGATTCGGAGTTTCATGGTTGGCAAAATAAATGAGGTTTGGATCTTAGCGCTGCACGGACCATTCAAAGACCGCGGGAGTGGTCCTTTCCTGCTGGCTCGCGGGGAACACCAGGCGCAGGAAACGGGCGCTGGCACGGGAATCGATCACCACCGGAGATCCGGTGGCGGGCGTGATGGAGTGGTCCGCGAGCGTTTTCCATGTCGTGCCGTCCTCCGACGCCTGCACCGTGCAATGATATGGCTTCCAGGCGTATTCAAAGCGGATTTCCTGGCGGGAAACCGGCAGGGATTTCCCGAGATCAAGCTGCAGCCAGCATTCCTGCTTGGGATCGGAGGGCTGCCAGAGCGTGGCGTGGTTGCCATCCGTGACACATTCCGGAGCCAGGAGCGGCCCGGCTTCGGACGATGCACTCGCCTTGGCAGGCAGGCGATCGGAGTCGCGGCCCTGCGCCAAGGCCGGACCGGCATGAGTGGGCACCACCTTGGCGATGCTTCCATCCGGGCGGAACTTGAGTTCGTCCACACAGGTTTGACGGCCCACAAACGCCTCGTTGAATGGAATGCTGTGCCGATGATAGAGAATGTAGTCCTTGGCCCCGAACTGGAAGACCGTGTGGTGGCCCGGGCTGATGACGCTTTTTGCCTTGTCGGTGACCAGGATCGGACTGCCGGGTCCTTCCTTGAACGGACCGAGCGGATTGTCGCCCACGGCATAATGAACCTGATAGGTATCCTTGATGGTGACGCCCTGGGAATACATCAGGAAATAAAGTCCGTGGCGCTTCACCATGATCGGGCCTTCGAAATAGTTCGTCGGCGTGACGTCGCGCGGCTCGCCGACGAAGGCGTTCATCTCCCGGTTCAATCTCACCGCCCAGCACTTGCCGTTTTTCCAACCGTGACCGGAACCCCAATAGAGCCAGGGCGTGCCGTCATCATCGACGAAGGCCTCGGCATCGATCATGTGGAAGCCGGGTTTGTATTCGCGGGGGACGAGCGGCTTGCCGCCGTTCGCATCGCGCCACGGGCCGAGCGGCTGATCGGCAATACCCGTCCAGACCTCGTTGCCGACGGAAACGAACATGTGGAAATTCTTATCCGGCCCAAGCACCACGGAGGGAGCCCACACGGCGGCACCACCGCTTTGCGGGCTGGTGCAGGCGGCTTTGGTCGGCCAATTGAGCACGCGGTAGGTCCATTGTTTAAAATCCGGCGACTCCCAGCAACCGAGCGTATCCCCGCCCCAGGGGTCGAGGGTGGCATAGAGGAAGAATTTCCCCTCATGCCGCACGATGCTGGGATCCGCATAATAACCGGGAAGGATGGGATTGGCGGAGCCAGGTTCGCGTCCAGGGATCCCCGCGGCCAGCAGCGGCGTGAGAAGGGAAACAACGAGGGCAAGGAGCGGTGCGGCTTTCATCGGAGCAGTCGGTGGCTGGAGAGGAATTCCAGGAAGGTTTGATTACTGAGGGATGACGTCAAACTCCGCCACCGAAGTCCAGTTGTGGTTTTGCACTTCTTGCAAGGCTTCGAGTTTGAAGAACCGTGAGGCGGCGGGTTGTTGTCGGCGGCGTCGATGGCCTGGACGAACGGGCGATAGCTTTCCGTCTTACCTTGCAGGCGGATGGCGGAATTCGGACGATCACGGTTGCGGATTCATCACGCTCACACCCATCAGGCCGATGACGACGTCTTGGGAAAGGGTTTCCAGCGAAATATCCTTGAGAGCGATGCCAGGACGGAGCTTCCAGCCATAAACCATGGCGCGGCAGTTGGTGCCGAGATTGACGTGGGCGGGAGGGGTCTTCGGCAGGGCGAAGGCCTCGCGCTCGTAGTTGTAATCGACACGGCCAAAGCCGCACATCGACCAGAAATTCCGCGGCGGCACGAGGTCGAGTTTTTCCTCCACGCCGTCCTGATAGCGGAACTTGATCACCGCGTTGGAGATCTTGCACTGCATCGGATTGGTGGTGCCGGTGACCAACAGCCAGACCGAGTCGCCCTTGGCATCGACCGGCACAGTGACGGCGTCCGGCCAGTTGTCCCAGAGGGAGGTGAAGGCGATGTTTTTCTCCGGCTGCGGCTTGAGAAAACGCGCGTGTTGCGGGGTGACGAGGTGCCCGCCTTGGATGAGATCCGCTTTCGGCTTCATTGAGTCGTCGATGCGCTTGAGGCCCTCCAGTGTGGCGTCGAGCTTCCAATCGGCCGGACCGGCGGAAGGCGCGTCGGCATTCACGCGGGCTGCGATTTCCGCGGCCGTTAGAGCGCGGTCATGCACGGCGGCACGGCGGATTTCCCCGATGAAGGGCTTTGTTTCGGGACCGCCGAGGCCGATGCGCAACGGACTGGCAACCGGCTTGATTGGTGGGAACGAACCGTCAGTCCTTGAAGCGACCTCCTTGCCGTTTAGATAGAGTTTCATCACGCGGGCGGCGGAATCATAGACACCGGCGACGTGGACGGCCTTGCCGGGGGCGAGTGCGTTGGGCGCGGTGACGGCACCGTTGGAGGTGATCAGGCGCAGCGAGTTGCCGGGATAGGTATCGAGCAGGAAACCGTCCGAGGTGTCGGGTATCGTGCGGTCGAGGATGCGGCCGCCGTCGGCGGGCATGCTGCCGGGCGTGACCCAGGCTTCGACGGTGAGTGCCTTGATGGGATTGGCGATCGCGGGATCGGTGGCCTCGTAGGCTGGTGAGTCGGTAGACAGCGCGTTTTCCATGCCGACGCTCGGCGTGTGGATGCCCCAGTGCGGGAAAGTCCAGGCGCTCCATGAGTCGAAGCCGATACGCATCGAGCAGGTTTCCGGACGCGGCGAGTCGTAGCGTTGTTGGAAAATGGTGCGGATGTCGCCGTTGAGTTGGGCGGAAATATCGATGGGCTTCCAGGTGGCGTCGGCCGGAGCTTCGCGCAGCAGCGCGGGTTCCGGAGCTTCGGTCACGTGGAGCTTGGTGATTTGATAGCGCGGGACGTCGCCGTCGATTTGATCGAGAACGAGATGATGGCCTGGCGTGCCTTCGGATTTATCCTCGGACTTGATGGCGAGGTCCGGCGACTCGCCTTCGAGATCGAGTTTCACTTCGACCAACGTGGTGGACGGCACCTCGAGGCGGAGCATGCCGTAGCCGGCCCATGGCTCGATGGTGAACTTGGCGGGCTTGCCGTTGACGAGCACGGAGCGCACTTTTTTCGCGCGGATGGGCAGGCCGAATTTCACGGCGGCAGGCTGGGTGAGCTTGAGCTTGTAGGTGTGATCCTTGAGCTGGAGCGCGAAGGCAGGCGTCTTCATGAAGGCGCGGTCCCAGGTGGATGGGAATGACGGCTCGATGCGGACGACCTTGTTCGGATAGTCCGGACGGTAACCGAAGAGCCCCTCAACCAGCGTGCGGGCGAACGATGAGGAGATGTCATTGAAGTCGATGCCGCAGTTCGGCTGGCTCAGACCGCCGGGTGAAATGATGTTCACGCGGTTGAACGTGCCGCTTTCGTTGCTGAAGCCTTTTTTCGGTTCGAGGTCGCCGTACATCGCCTGCAACATCGTGCCACGCAGGATTTCCCAACCATCGTTGCCCTCGCCGCCGAGGAAATAACCGAGCGCAATCGCGAAGTTGTCGCCGTGATAGAGTTCGCGGATCGACCACTGGCCGGGCACGAAATTCGAGGTGTGGCGCATTTCGCCGCCGAACGGGAGCTTGATCCGCTCCATGCCCCACTCGGTATAGAACATCGCTTTCCATGCCTGCTCGGGAGTGGTCATGCCGGCCTCGATGGGGACATGCTGGGCATAGACCCATGCGTTCGGATTGACGCGGCGATTGCCGCCAGGTTCGAGGAAAGATCCGTAATGGCCGGCCTCGGGAAGCCAGAGGATCTTGTCCAAGGCGGTGTGGATTTTCTTCGCCTGCGCGTCGTGGCGGGCGGCTCCGGCGCGGTCCCCTGCCCTGCGGCACATATCGGCAGCGGCGCGGTGGGAGTTATACATATAGGCGGATTGCTCGGGCGTGCCGCCGCCGTTGAACCAGATGGAATCGTTCGGCCAGGTGTTGTTATAGCTTTCATAGAGGCCGTCGTCGTCGGCATCGAAGCACTCGCGGGCACGCTTGAGGTGGAGCTCGAGCATCGGCAGCAGGTGTTTTTCCAAAACCGGATCAGCGGTGGACCGCCAGGCCCGGACCGCATCGTCGAACATCAAGGTTTGGAACTCATAGTGCAGCGCGGGCTGTTTGTAGTGGACGAAACCCTCGCCGAAAAAACGAGAGTTCCCCCACTGCTGACAGCCATTGGCGGAGAACTCGGCCTTGGTTTTGGTGTCGTCCTTCTTGATCTGGAGTCCATCAAAAAGCTCCACGGCGCGGCGGACCTGGTCGGTCCAGCCGTAGCTGATCGCGCCGCCCATGGTGCGCCAACCTGGCATCTGGAAACGCCACATCGAGCCGCCGTGGACGAAGCATTTGTGAACGAACAATCCATTCGACGCGGCGACCGAGGCACCGGCGGCGGCGTTGAGGTAGGGATCCGGTGTATCCACCACCACGCTCTCGCCGAGATTTTTCACACGGGCGAGACCTTGGTCGAAGGCGCGGGCGGCGTCCTCCACGGCGGCGGGATCGAGCGCCTTCTTGAGGTTCGTCAGATAGCTGCCCTCGTTGTCATCGATGCCGACGGCGATCGACTGCGCGACTTTCGTTAGAGGCAGCGTAGCCAGCCATCCGGCCCCTCTCACCGGACCATCCTGGTGCGCCGTAGCCGAGGAAAAATCCTCGCGTTTTCCGTAGTCGAGCAGCTCCCACTTCGCAACCGGTGCGGAAAGACGGCCGACGATGTGCGAGAAAGCGGCGGCCGGCTCGTGGTCGAGTTCGTAGCCGTTGCGGCCGGTTTTCAGGCGGAAGGTTTCGCCCTTGTCAGGGTTTGGCGGGAAGAACGCCCACAACGCGTTGTCGCCGGATTTTGCACCTTCCACCGCGAGGCGGGCGGTGAAGCCGGTGGCGTCCGCCAAGGTGGTGCCGATAAGGGTCGCCTTCAATCCTGGCAGCCTTGGATCGCTGAGCTCCCACTCGATCCGACCGGGGCGATAGCGCATCACGCGCTCGGAGAACTGGTGCAGCGGCAAGCGCGTGGCACCGCGCTCGATGCCCACGTAGAGCACGCCCATCCGGCCATTGAGCGCGGGCATTTCACCGCCGGTGACGATGGCCATGCGCTCATGACAATACATCGGCCGGTTGTCCCAGCGGGTGCCGTTTTTGATCACGATGGCGTCGCCTTCCGGATGATAAACGAGGCCTTGGACAGGCTCGCCGCCGGCACTTCCGCCGACGAGCACCAGGATGGAGGCCACGAGTGAAAATGCGGATGGAAAGAACGTGTTGGGTTTCATGTTGAGTGAGTGGCTGGTTTGACAGAATTGACTTTCGTGGCTTGTCACAAGCGCAATCCACGATGAGGCAAATCTCGCAGCAAACATTGAAGCCAGCCGGACCATTGGCGGAATCGAGATGGGCCGCGGCTACTCCTTTGTTCTGACCCCGATGCGGAGGCGCACTCGGATAGTTACAACCAGCAGCACGAAAGAACATGGAAATTTCCATGGATTTCTTGGACTTTTCACATCGAACCCCGCCATGACGATGAGCAGTGCTCAAGCGCATCGCCCGACTACCGGGTGGATGAAAACCGGTGGATGCCTGAGCCAACCGAGAACACGGACGCGTCCTTTTCAACCCGGGCCTCTTGTCCGCCACTGGCCCTGGCGTCGCTGCCGGGAACGTAAACCGTCGCCGTGCTGTTGGGAGGAACGGTCACTTCCATCGTCAAGCGGTTTTCCTCGCGCTTCCAGTGGCTGGTGATGGGGCCGTAGGGGCCGTCATGGCGGGCCTTCACCCAGGTGATGTCGCCGACGATGGCGGGCTGGATGATGACGTTCTTGAAACCCGGTTTCGCCGGATCCGGGCGGATGCCGGCCAAGCCTTGATAGAGCCAGTTGTCGGCCGAGGTGAAACACGAGTGGATCTGCGACCAGTGACCGTTCCATTGCTCCCATAGGGTGGTGGCACCCTGCTCGACCATGTAGCCCCAGCCGGGATAGTCCTTTTTCTGATACATGCCGAGAATGAGGTCGTCGCGGCCGATTTCCTGAAGATATTCCACGAGCAGCATGGTTCCCAACATGCCGGTGTCGAGATGGCCTTTGTTTTTCTCCACGATGCATCGCGTCAGGTTTTCCAGCACCGCCTTGCGTTCCGCTTCGGGCGTGATACAGACCAGCAGGGGAAAGGCGTAGTAGATCTGTTCGTCGATGACGTAGCGTTTGTTAGCAGCATCGAAGTAGGCCGCGTGGGTGGCCTTGCCGATGGCGTCGGCGCGGGTGCGGGCATGATTTGCTTCGTCGGCGCGGCCAAGCGAGGAGGCCATTTTTTCCACGAGTTGCCAGAGGTGCACGCGGTAGCAGTTGCAGAAAAACTCCGCCATCTGTTGGCTCGGCCAGTTATTCGTATCCATGCCGCGGCCGGGAGGCACCCAGTCCCCGATGAACGAAAACCCGCCGCCCCAGGCGCGGAGGACATCGTCGGTCGAGCGGCCGTCGAGGTATTCGCAGTAGCTTCGCGCGGCGGCGAGGTTATCCTCCAGGATGGCAGGATCGCCATAGTGCAGGAAATGCTGCCATGGGATGCGTGCGATGCCTCCGGGCCACGGCGGACCGCCGCCGGTCTTTTCAAAAGGTGGCGCGATGTAGGGCAGGTGTTCGTGTTTCCGCTCCAAAGCCAAGCGCCAGTCCTGCGCCCACTTGCTGTAGAAATGCGAGGCATCGAAATTCATCATCATCCCCTGCAGCGCGACCTGTCCGTCACCGTAGCCCATACGCTCGCGGTGCGGGCAATCGACGTAGTAGCTGCCGAGGTTCAGGCAGCGCTGCGTCCAGCGGTTCACTTGGTGGATCCGGTTGAGCAAGGGATCGGAGCACTCGAAGCCGCCGGCGTCCGCGAGGTCGCTCTCGACGAGCAGGGCGGTGGCGTCTTCCATCCGCGGCGCGGTGTCCAGGCCTTCGACAACCACATAACGGAAACCGGCGTAGTTGAACTTGTTCTGGAACTCCTCGCCGGGCATTCCAGTGGGCACATACTCGCTGGTCTGCTTGTAGTTTTGATAGAGATTATGACCGCCACCCGTGCGGGCGAATGAGACACAACTGCCGCCGCTGACGCCGATGTTGCCGATGGGCGAGGCATGCACGCCGTCGGGAAAAATCCGGTCCGCGAAGTGCAGACGGACGAGTTGCCCGGCCTTGAGCGGTGGAAATTTCAGGTGCAGCCAGCCGGTGAGATTGGTGCCGAAGTCGATGGCGTATTTCCCGTCGGCCAGCACGGTGATTTCCTTGCCGGAAATGCGCTCGCCGATCCGGTTGTGCGGGCCGGTGAGATTCACGGGCGCTCCCTGCGGCGCGGGGACTTCCACGGCATTCGCCCAGGATGTGGTGTTGAGGCCGGGCTTGCACCAACCGGGCAAGTGCGCGGTGGCATCGATCCGCTCGCCGCCGAAGTCGCCCCAGCTCCACTTGCCGATGTGGCTGTAGCCGCTCGCGCGGATTTTCCAGTCCGGAGCGGTGCCGAAGCTGACATTCTTCCCACCGACCACGGCGTCGAGTTGGGCGCGCACCGCGACGCGTTCCGCCCAGCCTTTCGACATCCACAGGCCGAGGCAGTTTTTGCCGGGCTTGAGCAGGCTGGCCACGTCGTAGGTGATGGTGAAGGTCTGGGATTTCGCATCGGAAACCGCTGGCGTCAGCACGTCGTCACCGGCCTTCACGCCGTTAACGTAAAGCTCGAAGTAGGCATGCGAGTGGACCGTCACCGTGGCGGACTCGGGCTTCCCGGTTAGATCGAACTCGCCGCGGAACCACGGCGCGGCATTTCCCGGTGGCAGCGGCGGGATCGAAAGTGGAGCGAAATCGTTGGCACGGGAAACCTGGTTGTTCCCGTCCTTGGTGTATTCGACCACCAGTTCCTTGACCACGTTTGGCGCGGGGTCACCGCCGAGGACATTGAACTCCACTTGGAATGGCAGCCGCTTTTCCTCGACCACGCGCCGCATCAGATCGGTTACGTCTCTCTCCACCTTGCCATCATGGGTGCGGTAAACGGCGCGTGTCACCTTCACGCCATCAACGTCAGGTGCGGCAGGATGTTCCGGTGTGCCGATCCAGCGGGCCGACCAGTCGGCGGGCTGAAGTTTTCCCATCGTCCAGCGCGCGGTTTCGCTCCACGGGGAAACCGTGCCCTTGCCGTCCCAGACGCGCACCCGCCAATGGTAGGTTTTCCCGGACTCTAGCGCGGGCCCGCCGTAGGGAATGGCGACCGAGCGGTCGGACTCCACCTTGCCGCTGTCCCACGCGCCGGCGACTTCGATCTGATAGGCGGTTTGTGCCACTCCCGCGTCCTTGGATTCGAGCATCCAGCCGAGGCGCGGCTTTGCTTGGTCGATGCCCAATGGATTTTCGACCGATTCGCAGCGGAGCCTGACAGGAAGCGCGCCGGCTGCGGCAACACAGCAGGAAACGAGGGCGGCGACGGCAAGGACGGTAAAGCAGCGGGAGAAGCGAATCATGGGAATGTGTACACACTGATACGGCGTGCGGGAGGGATTATTCCAGACAACACGCGCTTCGGTTGTCGCATGTTTATGCGACATCTCCGGAAATATTCCGGAACAGTGAAATCCCGACAGCCGGAGGTTCCTCCCTGTGGGGCATGAGCGATCTCCGAGAGTCCGTTTGATCGCCCCAGATCCACCCGGCATCAACCCCACGTCGCCCGAAGGATGCCTTACCCGCAAGGATTCAATTCCCGGACTTTGCATGAAATGCACACCATTCAGCAAGATCCGGCCAGACAACCGCGGGCTGGCGGCTAGGGTCGCTGTCAGCAAGTTGGTGGATTCCCGAAGTTTAGGTTCCTTCCAATTTCGAAGAAGTCCGCTGTCGAACCGCCCGGACCAACCAACATTCGAACTGATGATCACCCTTGATTCACTAAAAGAAATTTTCCAAGGCATTACCTCCCTGTTCGCGGTTGACCCGAAATTCGCCTTCGCACGGCTGGGCCTCATCGCGCTGGGATTCCTGCTGATGTTTCTGGGCAGAAAAGGCGTGCTGGAGGCGCTTATCATGATCCCGATGGGACTGGGAATGGCCACCATCAACGCGGCGGTGATGTTCTTCGACCCGCTGAACCCGGTCAACGAAGCCCACCGCGTGGGAAACCTCTTCGTCGAGCCGCAGGCGGGCGCGACCGCCGATGCGGTGCGTAACGCCGCCGACCTGATGACCATTCTGCAAATCGACTGGTTGCAGCCGATCTACACCTTCACCTTCAGCAACGGCCTCATCGCCTGCTTCGTCTTCATGGGTATCGGATCAATGTTAGACATCGGCTTCGTGCTGGCGCGGCCGTTCACCAGCATGATCCTGGCGCTCTTCGCGGAGCTCGGCTCGTTCATCACCATCCCGATCGCGACCTTCTTCGGCTTCACGATCAAGGAAGCCGCCGCCATCGCCATCGTCGGCGGAGCGGACGGGCCGATGGTCCTTTTCACCTCGCTGAAGCTCGCGCCGCACCTGTTCGTGCCCATCGCCGTGGTGGCCTACCTCTATCTGGGCCTAACCTATGGCGGCTATCCCTATCTAATCAAGCTGATGGTGCCCAAACGACTGCGCAGCATCCCGATGGAGGCTCCGAAGAACCAGGCCAAGTTCTCCGCGTTCGAAAAGATGGTGGTCGCCTCGGTGATGTGCGTGCTGCTGTCCTTCCTGCTACCAGTGGCCGCGCCGCTAATTTTCTCACTGTTTTTCGGAATCGTGGTGCGCGAGTCCGGCATCAAGGCGTTCCAGGATTTCATCGGCGGCCCACTGCTCTACGGCTCGACGATGTTTCTTGGTCTGATGCTCGGCATCCTCTGCGATGCGAACACCATCATGGACCCCAAGGTGCTGCCCCTACTTCTATTGGGCTGCCTCGCGCTGCTGTTCTCAGGCATCGGCGGGCTGCTGGGCGGCTACTTCATGTATTTCGTCTCGGGCGGCAAAGTGAACCCGGTGGTAGGAATCGCCGGGGTCAGCTGCGTCCCCACCACCGCCAAACTCGCGCAAAAACTGGTCTCCAAGGACAACCCACAGGCCGTCATCATGCCCGCCGCGCTCGGTGCAAACATCAGCGGCGTGATCACCACCGCCATCATCGCCGGCATCTTCTGCAGTCTTCTCGCCAAATTCGTCGGGTAACCGCACCCACTGACTTTTCGCCACCATGGAATCCCTTAACTTCACTCTTATCGCCTACGGGTTCACCATCATTTTCGCCATGGTCATCGCCAGCTTCATCCCGGCGCTGGCCTGGCTGATCAAGAAGATGAACCTCGATCGCAACGAGGAGCCGATCAATCTCGCCATTCCCTCTTCCGACTCGATGAAGGAGGAGCAAACCATCGCCGTCGCCATCGCCGTCGCGCACTTGCAGCGCAAATAGCCCGTTCCAGCCACCCTATCCGAATCAACATCCACGTCCGCCGATGAAAAAAATCAACTTCATGCTCACCGCCTTTCGCGACGGCTTCCAGTCCGTCTATGGCGCGCGCGTCTTTTCCTTCGACTACCTTCCCTGCGTCGAGTTCGCCGCTCGG
>JBIHZT010000486.1:0-3456 GCA_044240265.1 Luteolibacter sp.
CACCGAAGGAAACCGGTTTCCCGGAGGCAAGCTGCCGATAGATGTCCTTGAGGGAAACCACGCCGACGAGGTTGTCGCGGCGTCCGTCATAGACCGGGAAGACTTCCTGGGTGCTTTGCAGGATGGTCTGCCAGATGGCGTTGTGATCCGCGCCGCGCTCGATCCAGACGATGCGCGGGCGGGGGACCATGATGTCGTAGGCGACGAGTTTCTCGAAGCCGATGACGCCCTGCATCATCCGCGATTCGGAGCGGTTGATGGACCCGGTGACCATGCCCTCGCGGACGAGCACGGTGATTTCCTCGCGGGAGATCCGGCTTTCCTCGCCGTCGCGGATGCCGAAGAGCCGCAGCAGGCCGCCGGTGGACCAGGAAAGCAGGCTGACGGCGGGGGCGGCGAGGGTGGAGAGCACGGCCATGGGTCCGGCCATGGCGCTGGCGATGGCCTCGGGGAATTTCATGGCGAGGCGCTTGGGCACCAACTCGCCGACGACGAGGGAAAGGTAGGTGAGGATGCTGATGACGATGGCAAGCGATACGGTTTTCGCGTATTCGCCGACGAACGGCAGCGGGGTGATGACTTCCGCGAGGCGGGTGGCGACGTTGCCGCTGCCCATGGCTCCGGCGACGATGCCGAC
This sequence comes from Luteolibacter sp., assembly GCA_044240265.1. Classification (GTDB taxonomy): domain Bacteria; phylum Verrucomicrobiota; class Verrucomicrobiia; order Verrucomicrobiales; family Akkermansiaceae; genus Luteolibacter. The sequence continues at coordinate 638 of JBIHZT010000486.1, forward strand.
GAGGGTGATGCCGATCTGGACCGTGGAAAGAAAGCGGTTCGGCGACTCGGCGAGCACCAGCGCCTTGGCTGCTCCTTTGCCGCCCTTGTCCGCCATGGTCCGCAGGAGGCCCTTGCGGGAGGAGACGATTGCGATCTCTGTCATGGCGCACAAGCCATTGGCAACGAGCAGGATGAGGACGATGGAAACTTCAAGGATGACGGAATTCATGAATGGCTTGCGCGTGGCGACAAGGCGAGTCTTACGGGTTTTCCGAAGCAATCCGAGTCGGGAATGAATGACTCCTCGTTTTCCAAAGTCGGCTTGACCTCGCTTGACGCGTGGGTAGCGTCGCGAAAAGATGAGTTTGCCTGATGAACCCGTGTGCCTTCCCGCCTCTTTGCCGGTGACGGATCGGTTGAATTTCCTTCCAAGCTCGATTCGGCGTTATGTCGTCGGAAACGTCTCGAAAGGCACGCTGCTGACCAGGCTGCTGCCGCTGAGTTTTGCCTCTCTGCTGAGTACGCTGGTGATCGCCGCGCATCATTTCCCCGAGGACTATGACTGGCGGCGGCAGGTGATTTCCCACCTGATCTCACCGCGCTATAATCCGGAGGGTTTCCTGATTTCATCGGTCGGGATGGCGGTCTCGGCGTTGTTAGCCCTGCCGTTCGCGGGGTATGTGGGCAGGCGTCTGCGGGACGTCGCGCCCGTGTTGTCGCAGTGGTCCGGGATGGCGCTGGGCATCGGCATCTTCCTGGTGGTGACCGTCACCCTGCCCTTCAACGTGGACTCCATGCCGGAGAGTGTCCGCTGGGTGCATGAAGCGCTGGCGCGGACGGCGGCGGCGGGTATTTTCGGCGGGATGATTTGCTGCTGCGTGTGCGGACTGAAGGACCGCATGGGCGGGCGGCGGGCGCTCAACCGGTGGATGGTCGCAAGCTGGGTCTCGTTGACAATGCTGCCAGTCGTCTGCGGGGTGCTGGCCGGGATCTTGAAATTCGCACGCAAAGCAAAAATCGAGTGGGCCATGGAAATCCGCCAGGAGCTAAAGCAGACGATGATCTGGCAGCTTGCGTTTTGGGAATGGGTCGGCGTGACGGCCTTCATTCTTTTCATGCTCATATCCGTGACGATGCTGCCTGCGCGGGTGAAGGTTTCCCGCTGATCGGATTTCAATACGGGCCGCGGATGTGGGCGCTGACTTCGGTTTGATAGAAATTCCGCAGGGCTGCGTGGAGCTCGGGTGCGAGTGGCGTGATTGCCGACGCTCCGGCGTTGGCGGTGACCTGAGCGGGACGGCTGGCTCCGGTGATCACGGTGGTGACGGCCGGGTGGTCGAGGATCCAGCGCTGGGCCATCTGTGCCATCGTCAGCCCGGCGGGAACCAGTGGCTTGAGCGCGTCGGCGAGTGCGACGGCTTTTTGATAGGGCAGGCCGGCGAAGGTCTCGCCGACATTGAAGGCCTGGCCGTCGCGGTTGTAGTTCCGGTGGTCGTTTTCCGGGAAAACGGAGGTGGCGGTGAGCTTGCCGGCGAGCACGCCGCTGGCCAGCGGCAGGCGCACGATGAGCGCGACCTTTCTCGCAAGTGCCGCCGGGAACAGGACTTCGGCGGGTTTCTGGCGGAAGAGGTTGAAGATGATTTGCAGCGAGGCGAGGCCGGGCTGCTCCAGGCAGATCAGCGCTTCATCCATCGACTCGACGCTGGCACCGAACTGTTGGATTTTTCCCTCGTCGCGGAGTTTGCGCAGCCACTCGAAGATCTCGCCCTCCTGGAGAATGGCGGTGGGGACGCAGTGGAGCTGGGTGAGATCGAGGGTTTCCACGCCAAGGCGCGTGAGCGAGGCCTCGGTGGCGGCGCGCAGGGAGGCTTCGGTGTAGCCGTCCGGATAGAGTTCGGCCGTGCGGCCGAGCTTGGTGGCGACGAAGATTTCGTGGCCGGTTTGTTTGAGAAACTTGCCGATGAGTTCCTCGCTGCGCCCGCCGCCATACACGTCGGCGGTGTCGAAGAAATTCACGCCCGCCTCGACGGCGGCGGCGAGGATGGCGAAACACTGGGCTTCATCGACATTGCCCCAGTCGGAGCCGCCGAGCTGCCAGCAGCCGAGGCCGATTTCCGAAACTTGATGGCCGGTTTTTCCGAAGGCGCGGGTATTCATGAGACTTCAAAAGATAGTGGCTCATCTCCGGCGGTCGAGGCTTTCCGAGGGGAAACCTGCCAAGATCAAGAAAAGTTAAGAATTGTCAGCGGGCGCGGACGTGGCACTTTATCGGCATGGTTCGTTACCGCCCGAATGTCGCCGCATTGGTCGTGAATTCCGCGGGCAATCTGCTGATTTGCGAGCGCTGGACAATCCCCGGCGCGTGGCAGTTTCCGCAGGGCGGCGTGGACAGCGGCGAGACGCTCGAACAGGCGCTCTACCGCGAGGTGCGGGAGGAAGTCGGGCTGGAGGCGAAACACTATGAGGTGATCGATCGCCGCGAGGGCTACCGCTATCTCTACCCCAAGCACGCGCGCGGGAAAAAGCTCCGCAAGCACGGCAGCCACGGCCAGGAGCAAACGTATTTCCTCTGTCACCTGAAGCCGGACGCGCCGCAGGTGAACGTGAAACAAAAGCAGCGCGAATTCCGCGCCTACCGCTGGATCCTGCCGATCGAGTTCGACCTCGACTGGCTGCCGGCATTCAAGCGCGACGTTTACCGCGAGGTGATGCGGGATTTCTTCCAGGTCGAGCTGTGAGGCTCACGCCCGCAGGAGATTCCACGCGGCGACCAGCGCCTTGAGTCCGGCCATCTCGATGGATGGATCCACGCCGGCGCCCCACAGCAGGCGGCCGTCG
>JBIHZT010000048.1:0-12015 GCA_044240265.1 Luteolibacter sp.
TCCCGGAGGCGGAGATGATGATCGCCACTCCCGGAATCTTGTTGAGAGCCTTGGAGCCGTTCACCGTCCGCACCAGCGTTAGATTTTCGAAGCCGAACGGATTCTCCTTTTCGAACAACGACTCATAGACCTCCTGGTTGAACGCGTCCGGATGCAGCCGATAGATCTCGGTGGCGCTCACCGCCAGCGGGCTGTCCACGTAAACCGGGATGTCCGGAATCTCGCCGCGCTCGAAAAGATCGTGCAGCACGAACAGGAGCTGCTGCGTGCGCTCCACCGCGAAGGCGGGGATCAGGATCTTCCCGCCGCGGTGGACCGCCTGCCGGATGATCTCCGCGAAATGCAGGTCGAGCCCCGGCGGCGCTTCGTGCTCCCGTCCGCCGTAGGTGCTCTCCATCAGCAGGAAATCCACATCCTGCACCGGCACCGGATCGCGCAGAACCTCGTTGGATCCGCGGCCGACATCGCCGGTGAAAAGGAAGCGTTTTGGTTTCCCGTCCGACTTATCATCCACATCCAACAGAATTTGCGCGCTGCCGAGGATGTGGCCGGCGTCGATGAATGTCACCGACACCCCGTCCGCCACCACTAGCGGCCGGTCGTAGCCCACGGTCACGAACTGGCGCAGACAGCGCTCCGCGTCCTGCTCGGTGTAAGTGAGCGTGGCGGGCTCCAGCCCTTCCTTCTTCCGGTGTTTGTTCAGCCACTCGATGTCGCTCTCCTGGATACGCGCGCAGTCCGCCAGCATGATCTGGCAGAGATCCCGCGTCGCGTGGGTGGCGTAGATGTTGCCGGTGAATCCCTTAACCGAGAGATTCGGCAAATTGCCGCTGTGATCGATGTGCGCGTGGGAAAGGATCACCAGGTCGATGGACGCCGGATCAAAAAGCGGAAAACCGCAATTCACCTCGTAGGCGTGCTTGCGCGAACCTTGATAGAGTCCGCAATCCAGCAGGATGCGCTGGCCGTTGATTTCCAGCAGATGTTGCGAACCGGTGGTGGTGCCGGCGGCACCGCAGAATTTGAGCTTCATGGGTTTCGGGAATGGGTGAGGTGGACGACAAACATTTACCACAGTTTCCACCGATGAAACGGAATTTTTGGAGCGGCAGTATCAGGAAAATCCTTCCACGACTGGCAGGACCCCGCATCATTCTGTTTACAATTGGCACCATGACTTCCCCAACCTAGAAACAAACCACCGCTGTCCCTCCCGTCGATGCCCCCTCAATCCTTCAGCTTGAAAAACTCGCCGCCCGATTAAACTTCGCCCATGAGCCTGAAGAACCAGCGCAAGGTGACCGCCGAGGAAGCACTCGAACAAACCCGCCGCAACCGCCTTCGCCCGGCGATTCTCGAATCACGCAGTGGGCCCGTGCTGCCGGAAGATGCATTGAGGCTGGTGACTTCGCCCAAAGCCTCGACGGTGGCCAAGTCGAAGGCGAACTGACGCTCATCGGCGGTGGCGGCGAGGCCGTGGTTTTTGGTGATCCCACCAATCAACAGGTCATCAAGCTTCTCGGTGGCGCGGGCAAGGCCGGGTTCGGGTGGACCCTCGACATCGATCCCGAAGGTCTCTGGATTCTCCGTCCCGGCGGCCTCGCCGAGGCCGACGGGCAGATCTATCCGTTTGATTTCATCCTCCACCGGACCGCGTTGTAGCGGCGCTCGGTGAGTGCCGATGTGGATGAGTCGGGTGAGGCGGCACGCGTCTAATAAATGTTGCCAAAGCTGGTTGGAAATCTAGCGTCGCGACGAATAAATCACCCACGAGTCCTCCCCTTTTTTTCGGTCTCCGATCCGGCCCGTTGGCTGATTCAGGAGCCATCAGCCAAACGCATCTTCCCATGAAAACTCCGGAAACCTTATTCACCCTGTGGCCCCGCTTTTTTGGGATGATCTTTGCAGCGGTTTTGTTGGTAATGGGCACTTCTGTGGCGCAGGCCCGGTCCGTCACAGGCACCGTTGTCAGAGTGATTGATGGAAATTCATTCCAGCTGAAAATCCAAAAAACCAATGTCCGCGTTGTGCTTTCCGGGATTTCGGCCCCAGTTGGAACCCAGGAATTTGCTTCTGAGGCAAAGGCACTGCTCTCCCAGCTGGTCTTGAATCAACGCGTCCGAATCCAGTTCAAGGGATCCAAGGTCAAACCGCGGGTTTCCGCACTGGCGTTCGTCGTGGGCCGTAGTGGAGCGGGTTCGGTGAATGTACAAATGGCACGTGCGGGGCTGGCCAGAGCCACCACGGGTGGTGAAATCGCACAGGCGGAGGCGCTGGCGCGGGCAGCCCGGATCGGTCTATTTTCCGTTACAAACAATCCCAACCCAACCGGGAATCCGAGTTCGCTCGTAATCCCTTCGGGATGGGTGGTGACGGGCTCGGAAGGGACGATCCCCTTCGACGCCTCCCTGAGCACCGCCCAGCGCGCCGAGATTGTCGCCAAAATCAGTGAGTTCTATGCAGAGGTGGACCGTCTCACACGGGGCCGCACCTTGTTCATTTCCAATTCAACGCCAGGATTCGGCGGTCCGGACATCGTGCGATCCACTCAACTGGATCTCTGTGCCAACGGAACGTTTGAGCGCAGATTTCAGGAGTCCGGACTGGGGATTGCGACCGATGAAACCATCCAGGGCACATGGCGCATCCGAGTCGATCTCACCACCTTGGATGGGGTTGATCCGGTTCTTGAGTTGATCACCAACGCGACACCACCGGTAACGCTGAATTTTCGGCTCGCGCTCGATAATAACGTGGCCGGGCGCATTGTCGTAGCAGGGGACTCCTTTGCATCGGGTCCCAGCCTTCGTTGTCCCTGAGCTTGGTGGGCGGATATGAATTCCGTCCTCCGGTCCATACACGGACTTTCTCAGCCGCCTCCATCTCAAGAGCGATGCTCTTATGAAGCTCCCCCGTCGACCGGGGTCAAAGCGAAACCAAGTGGCTCGGCTTGAGGGTGAAGATAGCGCTCTTTCCGGGCGCGGGCCAACTCGGGGTTGCCGAGTCGCGACGAATCGCAGGGGCGACGAAAAAAGTTTGCCAATCATTGTTACCTCCGGCCGCGCAAGGACCAAGAAATGGATTGTCAGCCCCATTGAGTGGGCTCCAACCCCATAAAATCAAAAACGACCATGAAAACACTCTCACAAATCCCCCTGAAAAACTACCTGGAGATAGCTCTCTATGCGATCTTCGCAATTGTCGCCCAAATTCTAGCCTTTATCGCCCGATGAAAACACTGAAACTCCGCTTGGGATGCAGTCGCGGCGGCAGGATCCTGCTGCATCTCGGGTGCATGCTCCACAAGGGTCATCTCCAATGGCATCTGCGCGGGATCGCCCGTGAATTCCATCTCGCCCAAGCCTAACGATTCGCAATGCCCGGCCACCTCCGGATCGAAGAATTCCAGAGCTCGCCTCCCGCTTGATTTCACCCATCCACCGTCTGGATGATTTTCCGGCAAACCTCCACCACTGAGGTCGCCACCCGTTTCAACTTCGGGTCTTTGTCCAGATCCAAGGAATACAGGCCGGAATCCGCATTTGGAGCAAAAGCATGCCCCCTACGGTTGGCTTCCTAGCGGACGCGGCGCTGATGGCAGGCGGAGCAGAGGAGGCATTCGTGAGAACGTCTTAACCCTGATCTCTATCCATCCTGCACCGAACGTTTTCAACCTCAGACGACGCATCGTCCATTTTATGTTGCCGCGAGCTTCCGCGTAAAAACCAAAGAATCCCGCCCGCTTGCTTCGAATTGTGCGCGGCGCTTCTGCGGCAGATCGTCCACCGTCGCGGAGTCGTAGCCGAGCCGGGTTTTGAAAAAATCCGCCGCGCGGTTGCTCAGCGCGAACACGCGGCCGATTCCCCGCTCTCTGGCGAGTTTCTCCGCGTGATGCACCAGCTCGATCCCGTATCCCCTGCCCTCGTGCGCCTGCTTCACATAAAGGCATGCCACCTCGGCGCAGTCCTCCGCCGGATACTCGTGCAGCGCCACGCAGCCGACGACGTTGTCATCGATGGCCATCACATGGAAATCCTCGATCCGCGACTGGATGTCCTCATACGTGCGCTCCACCAGTTTCGTCCGCCGCACCGAGCGGCCGATCATTCCTAGCAGCTCGGGGATATCCTCCTCGCGTAAATCCCGGATGATCCGGTAGCTGTCGGCGTGAACCATGGTGCCGACGCCTTCGTTCGAGAAAAGCTCGTCCACCAGCACGCCCTGCTGGCGACCGTTGAGCACGTGCACGCGCGGCACTCCCCGCTTGCAGGCAGACGCCGCCGCGAGCAGTAAAGCCGAGCCAGCCGGATCGCTGTGGCTGGCGAGCGATTCCGCATCCTTCGCACGGATCGCATGGGCCGGCGCGCCATCGATAAGGATCGCCTCTTCTAGCAGCGTGATGATTTTCGTCACGCCGATGCGCAGCGCGAAGTCCACGACCAAGGCGTCCAGCGGACCGGTCGCCGAGGCGTCGATGATCGCCGACTGCCCGCGTCCCAGGATTTCCAGCGCTTCCTTGGCCGCCAGCGGGTCGGTGATGGGCCGGGAAACGCGCGCCGCCATGATCTCGCACTCCAGCGTCCAATCGAAAAGATCCTTCATGTCGCCACCAAGCACGCCGAGCACCAGCTTGACGCCGAGGTCTTCGAGCACCGCGAGGTCCAGCAGGGTTTCCGCCACCGCCGGCTCCGGCAACAGCCCGGCCTCGATGAGCACGAAAAAAATCTTCCCACGGAATTGGGGAATATACTGGAGGACCTCCCGGACATCACTTTGCTGCGCCACGGCCTTTTCCTACCAGACCCAGCCATCCCGGCAAGCGCGGATGAGTTTCTGGTTTTCAGTTTCCGCATTTCAGGTGAAGCTCGGGAATGCGACTGAAGCTTCCAAGACGGGTGATCGAATTTCCACGGCGTCCGCTGGTGATGGGAATCGTGAATGTGAACGACGACTCGTTTTCCGGCGACGGCACTCTGGATTTTGAAAAAGCGGTAGCCCTCGCCCGCAGCCAAGTGGCAGCGGGCGCGGACGTGATCGACGTGGGCGCGGAGAGCGCGCGGACGAACCGGGCGGCTGTGCCGGTCGAGGAGGAGTTGCGGCGGTTCCGGGGATTCATCGAGCGCTGGGAGGATATCTGGTGCGAGGTCGAGGCCAGGGACGAAACACAAATCTGGCCGCCCATCCTATCAGCTAACACCTGGCGGCCAGAGGTGGTCGAGGGCGTCTTGCGGATGGGAAAAGTGGAGATCATCAACGACATGGGAGCGCTACCAGATGACCGCAACGCAAGATCCTGCGCCCTGCACGGCGCGGCCCTGCTCATCATGCACAGCGTGGGCGAGCCGAAGGTGCCGCATTTCCAGCAGCGGTGGGACGATGTGATGGAGGCCATGGAATGCTTTTTTGAAGAGAAAATGAACATAGCGATAGACGCCGGGTTGGACGCCGATTCCGTCATCCTCGACCCCGGCATCGACTTCGCGAAACAGCGGGAAGACAATCTCACCGTGTTCCGGGAGCTGGAGCGTTTACGGCGCTTCGGCAGGCCGGTGCTGGTCCCGGTTTCGCGAAAGACGGTGATCGGAGAGGTGCTTGAGTTGCCCGATCCATCCGAGCGCGACGCCGGAACCATCGCTTGCATCAGCGCGAGCATGCTTCGCGGCGCGGAAATTTTCCGCGTCCATCAGGTGGAAGCCGCATGGCAGGCGGTGAAAGCGCTGGAGGCGATTCACCCCGCTCCTTAACCCCCGGGATTCTTCAGCTCGGCGAGAGCGCTAAGAAGCTGATGGTGATTCTCCAGCCCCAACCGCTCGCGTATCGAACCCAGCCGCTTGTCCACGGAATCCCGCCGGACTCCGAGCTCCCGGGCGATTCCACTACGCGTGCCGGATTTCAAGAGCTTCGCCAGCAACCGCACGTCCTGCGCGCCCAGCGAATCCGCAGGTCCTGCCGTCAAGCGGGCATCAACGAAGCAACAGAGCGTCCGCCAGTTCCTTTCCAGCGTCTCGCGTTGCTCAATCCGGCGGCTGATCACTCCCAGCCTCAGGCCCATGAAATGCAGAATTTCGCGATCCCTCTCGGTGAAATCCAGTGCCCGCCGGTTCCAGGTCAGGACGATTCTCCGATCCTGAAGCACGCAGGGCGTGTAAGCCAGTTGATGGTTGGAATCCAAATGACGGTAAACTTCCCGGAACAGCGGGTTCTCACGGAAGCGGCTGAAACTCTCAAAATCCGATAGCCGCTTGACCCCCTCGGAGGTGGCCACGAGTTGACCGGCTGCGATGACCGGGTGATGGGCCACCACTTCGTTGAAAATTTCCAGCAGGTTCTCAAACGGCCGCATGTAGGACTCATTCAACTTGAAATTCATCAGACGACTTAGGTCCGGCGACCAGTTGTTCCAGCACATGCAGTCCGCAGGCAGGATCGCAGCGGACTCCTCAAGAAACCGGGCTTCCAACTCATCCAAAGTGGCAAGACTGGCCATGCCCATCATTGTCCGGTCGATTTTCCGAATGGTTGAATCACTTACATCCCGAAACCGTTGCATGAGTTAATTAGCGGGAGTGGAAGCCTTCAGAATGACCGCCGCACGGTTCCTCACTCCGAGTTTTCGATAGAGATTGGCCAGATGCTTTTCGACAGTCCGTGGCGCGCAATCGAGGATGATGGCGATCTCCGGACCGGTCTTACCTTCGCGCAGCAGCGTAACGGTAGCGGAAGGGACATTGCGCTTCGCATCGGCTGGGGCACTGGCTTCGGGCTCTAATCTGACCACCTATTACACAGGCACAGCCGAACTCGGCGGAATCAACCGTTCTGTGAGCCATCTCTACCAATACAGTGGCGGCGTGGTCGATTTGGGCGGGGCGAACCTCACAGTGAACAGCGGCGACCTCTATCAAGGTCAAATTACAGGGGCTGGATCGCTCATCAAAACCTCCTCTGGCTCACTATATATCGACCAAGCCAACACCCACACGGGCGGGACCGTGTTACAGCAAGGCAACACCTTGGTTCGGAACACCGCAGCGCTGGGTGCCGGAACCCTCACCCTTTCGAATGGCGGCATGGTTTCCCCGGGAAACAGTCCGGGTACTCTGCGTGTGGGACAGGTCGAGTTCGGAGTCAGTGGAATCTATGACTGGGAAATCTCCAGCACGTCCAATTACGACAGGATCGTATCGACCGGAACCATCGATGTCACAACCACTACGCTCAACCCCTTTGTCATCCGGCTGCAGACGCTCGACGCGTCCAACAATGATGGAATCCTTGCCGGATTCGACATGGCGTCATCTTACACCTGGCTTCTTGCCTCCGGCTCATCAATCACTGGTTTCAACGCGGCGAAGTTCGATCTCGATCTGGATTCATTCTACAACCCGGCAGACCCGGCGCTTTTCTCGGTTGCTCAACAAGGCAACAGCATCGTGATTCAATACAATGCATCACTCATTCCGGAACCTTCGAGCGTCATGTTCATTCTATCCGCCATGGGTGCCTGCCTGATTCGCAGGAAACGTGAATGTTGATTTACGCGAGTCCCTTGACAGACATGAGTCCGTTGGATCGAACCCTTCTGAAGCGGGTGAATATCGCGATCATTTTCCTTTCAGGGTAAAAACGGTGAGAGGATCTAGCCATGAATTCAGCGGTCGCGACGCAGTCCCATGCGGAAGAAACGTATAGATGCCGTATCATTAACCCGCGCAGGCACCAGAGGACGGCGCGCCAGCAGTTCGCAACCACAGAACCAAATCAACTCCAAGCACCCCTCATCGACGCGCCAGTTTCCATCGCAGCGGCGACTCGTTCTCGACGCGCTGGAAAGCACGCTGGAACGTTCTGAGACTGCCAAACCCGCAGGCCTCCGCGACATCCTCGATCTTCCGCCCGCCCTGTGTCAGCATGTCCTTGGCCCTGCGCAACCGCATTTTCAGCAAGCAGGCCATCGGCGTGCTGCGGAGGTCCTTTTCAAACTCCCGGTAAAGCACCCGCAGCGAAACCCCGCAGTGATCCGCGACGGCCCTGGCGTCCAGAGCGGGATCGTGCAATTGATCCGCGATGCGGGCCAGCGCCCGTTTGACGAGCTCCAGTCGCGCAGCCACCGAGTTCGTGCTCTCCCGCGAAATCAGGCCGGTCGGCGGAAAGACAACCTTCTGTTTCGGAATCTTTTTGCCCGACATCAGGATATCGAGCATCACGGCTGCCTGATAGGCCTGTTCTTCGATCGGGCAGGCGATGCTGGTGATGGGAACCGAACCGAATTCACAAACCAGATCGATGTTTCCGCAACCGACTACGGCAAGGTCACCGGGAACCTGCCAGCCCGCTTCGACTGCCGTGTCAATCACCCGTGCCGCGAGGAGATCGTCCTCGGCAAAGAGTCCGAGCGGTTTCGGCAGCCATGCCAGTTGGTTTCGGAACCACTCGCCCGCGCCGTTGCCATGCTCGGAAATCATCTCAAGATCCATGCATTCTTCACCGACTCCCTTCAGCGTTTCCCGGAATCCGTCCCTGCGCCGCATCGCATGGAGATTGTCCGAGTATCGGAAATAGGCGAAGTGCCGGTGATCCTGGCCCAGCAGGTGTTCGGCCGCCATCCGGCCAATCGCGTATTCATCACACTCGACATTCGGCACGCCGAGGCGCAAATCATCACAACCGTGGAGGACCGTCGGAATCTGACGGGAGGTTTTGCGGACAAAACGGACCAGATCGGGACGGAAAACATTGGTCGTCAACAGCCCGTCTGCATTCCAGTCCGGTGGCACGGCGTTGTGGAACACCGAGAATGCATTCAGAATCCAGTCCGCCTCACGCGCATACCGCGAAAAACCCGCCAGAATGCTCGGATTCAGGAAACCCAGGACGATCAGGATGCGTTTGCGTTTGTTCATGAATCGGAAGGGCTCGAGAAGAATGCACAAATTGTCGCCCATTATGCAAGCAACGTCATTGAATGCCCCACTCCAGGGGCTTAGACTTCTCCGGGCACGGCCCGTCAACTCTTCATGAATCCAAACCTGTTCATCACCACTTTCGCCGCCATGATCAACATGGCGACCACCCCCTTGCACGCCCAGCCAGAGGGAAATTTATTCCGCGAATTCTTCGTTTCTCCCGGCGGCTCGGACACCGCTCCCGGGACGAGTGCCAAGCCTTTTCTCACTTTGGAAAAAGCCCGGCAGGCAGTCCGTGCCACCATCCCCGGCATGACAGGCGACATCGCCGTCACCCTCCGCGGCGGCACCTATCCGGTGCGCTCGACGATCGTGTTCGGCCCCGAGGATTCGGCAAGCGGCACTCATCGCATCATCTACCGCGCCGCCAAGGGCGAAACTCCGCTCTTCACCGGCGGCGTCCCGGTCACCGGCTGGACCCCCCACAAGGACGGCATCTGGAAAGCCCCGCTGAACCGCGACGAAAAACTCCGCGCTCTCTACGTGAACGACTCCCGCGCCGTCATGGCGAACAGCGGTAAAAAAATCCGCGCCCGAGGCGGTTGGGGCACCTACACCGTCACAGCCGGCCAGGCACCTTGGGCGTGGCAAAGCGGACAAGCCGCCGACGGCATCCAATACAACGCCGCCGATCTCCCGCAAATCACCCACAATGTCTCCGACGTGGAAATTGAAAATCAAACCACCTGGAACAAGAATTTCGTCGGCGTGCGCGACATCACCACCGAGGGCGACAAATTCATCTTCAAGCTCCAGCAACCCTACGGCGCCATCGCCCAGCAGATCGGCTGGACCGCCGGGCTCACCCTCGAAAGCGAGCAAATCATCCACAACGCCTTCGAACTCCTCGACCAACCCGGCGAGTTCTACTTCGACCGCGCGGAAAAAACCGTCTATTACATCCCCCGCTCCGGCGAATCCATGCAAACCGCCAAGGTCGTCGCTCCCGTCACGGGGACCCTCGTCCAACTCGAAGGCCGACCGCTCAAGAACCGCGTGCGGAACATCACCTTTGACGGCCTCACCTTCGCCCACACCGACTACAACCTGATGGAGATCGAAGGTTCCCACGGCACCGCCACCGTCCAGACCGCCTGCATCAACACGGCCTTCGCCAATCCCAACTGGCACTACGATGTCTATCGCTCCTACGACACGCTCCCCGGCGCGATCATTGGCAATGCCATCGAAGGCGTCGAGTTCACCCGCAACACCATCGCCCACACCGGCTGCCAGGGCATCGTGATGAGCAATGACGTCAGCGATGTCCGCATCGTCGGCAACGTCATCCGTGATACCGGGGGCGGTGCGATCAGCCTTGGCCACCCGCATCACACGTATGAAAACGACACGCCCGACCTCAAGCATCCCGAGGGCGCGGGCATCGAGCGCGAGAAATTCCCCGCTGGCACCGAGGCCATCCCGCGCCGCGTGATGATTTCCAACAATTTCCTGCCGGACAACGCCGCCTTGTTCAACGGCCACACGATCATCACGGTCTTTTATGCCTATCAGGTATCAATCGAGCACAACTGGATTCCGAGCGCACCCTATTCCGGCATGAACGTCGGCTGGGGCTGGTGCGACTTCGATGGCAGCGACGTCGCCAACCATCCGCAATGGGGACAAGGATCGCGGCCCTCCGTCTTTCCCGGCAGGCCCACCATGGTGGCCGGCAACAACCGAATCCACGCCAACCGCGTCGAACGCACGATGAGCATCCTCCACGACGGCGGAGCCATTTACACCCTCGGCCGCCAACCTGGCACGCTGATCGACCGCAACTATTGCCGCCGCTCCTCGTGGACAATCTACAATGACGAAGGCTCCACCCTCATGGTCAACCGGGCCAATGTCCTCGAAGGTCCCTTCGATCTTGCCTACTACGGCGGAGATTACGGCCGTAAGCACAACCTTCTCGTCGAGGGCTGCTTTGCCACCGAGGACAAGTGGAATTTTTCCTCACCCGGCACCAAGGGCGTGAACAACACCGTCTCCTCGCCCGCTGCCTGGCCCGCCGAGGCGCAGGCGATCATCAACGAAAGCGGCCTCGAGCCCGCATGGAAATCCATCATCCCGGCGGACTGGAAAGCGTTTCCCGAGAAACTCGAAGGGCCGGACCCGGAGTGGATCAAGAATGCCACCGACTTCGTCTTGCCCGGCACCTCCAGCGATGGCACCCACCTTGTTTCCCAGCGGAATTCCCAAACCGGACCGGCCAACGGCAAAAACTACCGCCAGGGCGAGGAATTCGCCTACAAGATGAAAATTCCCGCTGGCAAAAAATCAAAACTCGTCGCCACCTACTGGGGTGAGGAATCCCAGCAGCGGAAATTCAAGATTTTCATCAACGATCGCCTGCTCGCCACCCAGGAATTGTTCCGCGCCCATCCAGGAGCCTTTTTTGATCAGGAATATTCAATCACCCCGGACCTGCTGCCGACTAACACTTCCGGCGAAACCGTCGAGGTCGTGGTCCGCTTCACCGTGGAGCCGGATGGTTACACCGCCGGCGGCTTGTTCGGACTGAAAGTCGTGCCAGCCAAGTGACTATGAAACCCACCAACTCAAGGAGCGGCGGTCTCCGAACCGCCGATGCGCATGAAAAGCCGATTCAACGCGCGAAAGCTCTCCTCATCGACCACCCATGCTCAGGGCGATTCGGAGATCGCCCCTCCTTGTTTCGAAATCCTATATTGCGCCACGCATCCACCCCATGACTCCCACCGCACCATCCCGCCCTCTGCCACTCACCGGTCGCCTCAGCTATGCGGCGACCGATGCCGCCGGCCAGCTCGTCTTCTGTGTCATTTCATTCTATCTGTTGAAATTCTACACCGACGTCGTCGGGCTTTCCGCCGCCACCGCAGGAACCATCCTGCTCATCGCACGGCTCATCGACGCCATCGACGCGCCGATCTGGGGCATCGTCTTTGACAAAACCCACAGCCGCTGGGGCAAGAGCCGCCCGTGGTTCCTCTGGTTGTGCCTGCCCTTCGCGGTGTTCGGCGTGCTCACCTGCTGCTCGCCGGACCTGGGTTCCACCGCC
>JBIHZT010000487.1:0-3449 GCA_044240265.1 Luteolibacter sp.
ATCCCATGCAAGGCGTGGCGAGTTCACCGGTATTGCATATTAACTTCGGACTCTCGCGGTTGAGGCGCGGCATGTCGGTGATCGTCACCGCCATATCGACCCGGAAATCCGCCTCATCCCGCCAGATCGGTGGATAAGGCATCGGGTTCACCTCGAAATCGTTGCCCTGATAGACCGCGGCGGGCATGAATACGTAGTTCGATTCCGTCCATTTTTGGAAATCGAAAGCCACGCCGACCACCGCCGAAGCGGCTGCTCCATCGAGCACTTGGAACACGATTTCCAGTTCCACGGTTTGCGCGTCCCGGGGCCTGGACTCGACACGGCATGACCACGTGGCTCCGTCGGCTTTGGCCTGCTGGTCCGACCGCATTGGCAGGCGCGTTTCAGAAACGGGAAAGCGTCCGTCGTAGCTTCCGACGAACGCTTGAATTTCGCAGCCGGACTTCCGCGCCAGACTGGTGAGAGAATCCAACGGATCGTCTGGTTCTTTTGCGGAGCCCCGGGTGCCTGCTTTTGGTAAGAGAGAATGCGAATGGCGCACGCCGGAATTGAAACACGTTTCGCGCACGGATGTCGTTGTCTATTTGCGGATTTTAGGTTATCCATTTGCGACAAAATCCGCTCTTGGGACGCCTGTGGCGTCGCAATGTGAAGCTGTCCGAAACAAAGAGAACAGCCATCCTGGCTGTTTCGGCGAAAGCGGCAGTATCCTTGGACTGCGTGCAGCCTGCTGCCGCTTTGGGGCCACGCAGCCTGCTGCTGCCCCGATAACTCCGGCAAAGCAGATTGCCCGGAATTTTCTTCTTCACGTTGCACCTCTCCCGCACCTCCGCCTGACAGCAGGCTGTCTCGGTGAAAGCGGCAGCAGGCTCTGCTCGTTACCCACAAGCCGTAGGCGCAAAATCAAGGAGCGGCGGAATCCGTCCGCCGTGTCCATGGCGAGTCCATGAGCTGAGGAAACCACTTTTCATGGGCTTTCCATGGACTCGGCGATCCGATATCGCCGCTCCTTGGGCGCAGGTGCGGAAGAATCGATCGCCCGGAGGCAACTGTGGGTAACGGGCAGAGCAGGCTGCCGCAGTCCAAGGTGCTTCGGGGCGGCGAGCATTAGTGCTGGGATCATTTCCCGGCGGGACCACGATCTCTGAATTCCCAGTTTGGATCATCCTTCCGCGTGGAATCCATGAGGCGGGTGAGCTCGGCGGTGGTTTCGGGGTATTGAGCGGAAACATCGCGGGTTTCGGCGGGATCGGCGTCGAGGTTGTAGAGTTCGACCGGGCCGCGCGGGTTGCGGGCGACGTTGAGGCGGACGGCTTTCCACGGTCCCTTGAGGACGGCTTGTTTTTTGCTCTGCTCGTGGAATTCCCAGTAGAGGAAGTCGTGTTTGGCTTGGCTGGATTTTTCCAGCAGGGTGGGTGCCATCGAGATGCCGTCGGTGGTGGCGGGTGCCGGGACGCCGGCGATCTCGCAGAAGGTGGGGAGGAAATCCCAGTTCGCGGAGACGTGGTCGGACAGCTTGCCGGCGGGCACGGTGCCTTTCCAGCGGGCGATCATCGGCACGCGCAGGCCGCCTTCGTAGAGGTCGCGTTTGTGGCCGCGGAGCGGCTGGTTGCTGAGCTTGTGGAAGCGCCCGGGCGAGTCGCCGCCGTTGTCGCTGGTGAAGATGACCAGCGTGTTTTCGTCGAGGCCGAGTGCGGTGAGTTTGTCGAACAACTTGCCGAGTTCGGCGTCCAGCCAGGTGATCATGGCGGCGTAGCCTTTTTCCTCCTCGGTCCATGGTTTGTTAGCATAGCTGCCGAAGGATGGAATTTCCGAATAGCGTTTTCCTAATAGCGCCTCGCCATTGTCGTGCGGGATGACGACGGGGTAGTAGAGGAAGAACGGCTGGTCGCGGTGGTCCTCGACGAACTTCAGCGCCTCGCGGGTGAAAAGTTCCTGGGAGAACTCCTTCATTGCGAGCGGGAAACTGCCGAGACCGCGCGACCAGTGGTCCTTGGGGACGTATTGCACTTTGTTGGCGAGCGGGATTTTCTCGTCGTTACGCATGAGAAATTCGGGCGTGTGGTTGTGGGCGAGCACCTGGTCGAGATAGCCGAAGTAGTGGTGGAATCCGTGTTTGCGCGGATTGCCCGGGGTCGTCTCGATGCCGAGTCCCCATTTGCCGATCATGGCGTTGGTGTAGCCCGCCTGTTTGAGCAGGCTGGAAATGGTGATGGTCCCGGCGGGGAGCGGGATTTCGCCGGAGGGTTCCCAGGGCAGATTGCCGCGGATCGGCGTGTGGCCGGTGTGTTGGCCGGTGATGAAGGTGGAGCGTGAGGGCGCGCAAACCGAGGAACCGGCGTAGTGGCGGGTGAAACGCATGCCTTCGGCGGCCATGCGATCGAGGCGCGGGGTGGAAATGAGTTTGGCCCCGTAGCAACCGAGGTCGTTGTAGCCCATGTCATCGGCGAGGATGAAGATGATGTTAGGCTGGCGCGCCGCCTCGGCGGCGTGGGCCGGGAGGCTGGGAAGAAGAACGGCGCTTAGACAAAGGAAGATGGCGGGAATGGATTTCATGGATGGAAGCCGGAGGCGGGGAGCCGTTTTGAAGGTAGGAACGCGCAGGGTCATGGTGGGGAAATCAGTCTTAGGTTTGATTGCTTTTTTCGTCCTGGCAGGTTACTTCGCATAATCCGCTCCCTTTTGGCTCTTGCGCACGGACGACGTCCACGCGTCAAGAGACGTGTTCATTTTGGCGGTTATCTCCGGCATGGCTGCGGAAAGATCATTCTTTTCACCCGGATCTTCGGTCAAGTCATAGAGCTGTTTGCCTGCGGGACCCACCAGGAGTTTGTATTGGTTGTCCGACAATGCCGTCCATTTTTCATTCATGAAGCCAATCGGGCTTGGACGTTCCGACATTCTTCCCGCAAGCAACGGCATCAGGCTGATGCCATCGATAGGTCGTGGTTTGTTATCCGGCATCGTGACGCCGGCCGCTTCCAGCAGGGTTGGATAGAAATCGCTGGTGACCACAGGAACCGAGGTGCGCCCTGGTTTCACGCGCGCCGGCCATTCGCAAATACCGGGCACCCGGATTCCCCCCTCGAAAAGAGAACCTTTGCTGTCTTTCAAGGGCGTGTTGTCGCCGGGCCTGCCATTGTCCGAATTGAACCAGAGCATGGTGTTGGGGGCCAACCCGCGCTCACGCAGTCCATTCCGCAGCACGCCCATCGCCCGGTCTACCCCCGCGATTTCGCCCAACTCCTCGTCGCCGCCGGCAGCCTGCAAATCGGCAGGCAGGGGAGTATGCGGCAAATGCGGGTTGCCAAACCAGATGACCGCAAAGAACGGCTGCCCGGCTTTCTCCTTTTGAAGGCCGTCGAGCCACTTGAGCGCTTCGGCCACAATCACATCGGACCCATCCCCCTGCGTGGGACTGGGTGTTCCTTCCCGGCTGAATGTCG
>JBIHZT010000488.1:0-3443 GCA_044240265.1 Luteolibacter sp.
CTACCGATATGCCGAACTCGGCCAGTATTTTGTGGATGCCTTGGACAATCTCGGCTGGACGCCCGACTACTTGAGTTTTCAAAATGAACCGGATTATGTCGCGACTTGGGATAGTTGTATTTTCCGACCGACGCAAACCTCGGTCAACGCAGGCTACGCCGAAGCCTCCGATGCCATTTACAATGCCATCAAGGACAGGCCCAACGCACCGGTCATGATCGGCGCGGAGGTTGCAAGCATCAGCCCGACCAACTGGAGTGACTGGAAAAACGGCGCGTCGATCAACAAGTTCCGCGAGATGAGCACGCCCCTGAAAAGCCGCCCCTACATCGGCGCATATGCCTACCATATTTACAACATGTACAACGAGTCCCAGATCGACGGGGCTATTCCGCAATTGAACATGATCCGCAATGAGTTCTCCGACCGGCCCAACTTCATGACCGAGTTTTCAAGCGACAATCACGACTGGTTGGCGGCAGCCCGTGCGGTCCACAACACAGTCGTGGAGGGCAACGCCTCCGCCTATTTCTATTGGACAATGGTCTGGGACGCCGGGGCTAGCTGCATGATCGGGATTGCATGGGACGGCACCTACACCGTGGGCCCGCACTACTACATGCTGAAACATTATTCCAAATATGTCAGCATCGGGCACCGCAGAATCGATGTGTCCGGCAGCAACAGCGACGTAAAGATCTCCGGTTTCATCAATCCCACGGGAACGGAAATCACCTTGGTGGTGATCAACAACTCCACCTCCGCCAAAAATGTGGACCTCGTCCAGAACTCCTGGCCTCGGCAAGGCATCGCGGCCGACAGCACTGAGGCCTACCAGTCGGTGGTCGATCATTATTTCCAAAACATCGGCACCGTCGATATCTCAACCACCCAGACGCTCCCGGCAAAGTCGATGACCACTTATGTGGTGAGTCTGTCCCAAAACCGCAGCTGGACCGGCGCATCCGGAACGGCGTGGGACGTGAACAGCTCGACCAACTGGCTGGAAGGCGACCGGAAATTTTTCCAATTCGACAAGGTCACCTTCGGCGACACCGGAGCTGGCAACGTCGCGGTGACCGGTGTGCTCACCCCGGACTCGGTCACCGTCAACAGCACCAGTAACTACCACTTCACCGCCGCCGCCGGGAATTACATCGCCGGTGCCGGCAGCCTGACAAAGGGCGGCAGCGGCGTGCTCACGTTGGGCGGCCTGAATACCTTCACCGGAACCACCACCATCAACCAAGGCATCTTGAATCTGGGTGGAGGAACTGCCGCGGGATCGATTGGTGCCGGCCCGCTGGTGATGGCGGGCGGGGCGCTTGCCTACACGCGGACCGGAAACACGACCCAGACATTCACGACAACGAGTATCTCCGCCGGCGCTTCGACACTCTCGACAGTAACCGGCAACACGCTGAATCTTGGAACTATCAGCCGCAATGCCGGAGCGACGGTGAACTTCGACAACACCGGCGGCGGCACATTGCAAGGCACCGCAACCCTTGCCAACAACATCTTGCGGTGGGCAACCATTCACAAAACCGGCACGGCGGCGAATGGCTCCTCAAACGGGTTTACCTTCGCTACAGTGACTGGCGGGGCGCTCGTCCCTTATACGGCGGCTAACTCAGGCACATTTGGTTGGAAGGGTGGTAATAATACAACAAACTACGATATTACCGGTTCTGGCAACGTGACTAGTGACCGCGACGCCAACTCAGTTCGCTATGTTGGGACAATCGATACGATTCAGAATTACAGCAACACGACGCTCACCCTCAACGCGCTTCTCAACGCGAGTGCCAATAGTCTGACTTTGCAACGCCTAAACGCCTCCAGCACAGCCACTCTGGCGATCGGAAATAGTAACGAACTGGTCTTGTCCGCTGCCGCAGGCCCGATCATCATCGCCATGCCAATCACCGGCACATTGGGTTCAGTGACCAAGAGTGGCGCAAACACCGTGACACTTTCTGCGGCCAACACCTACAGCGGGACGACCATGGTGAACGAGGGCACGCTCTCGGTCACCGGTTCGCTCGATGCCACGGCAGTTGAGGTCAAGAACAACGCCACGCTCGCCGGAACAGGCCCGCTTGGCGGCAACGTCACTGTCCGCACCGGCGGCCACCAGGCCTTCAATGTCGCAGCCACAACCGGAACCCAGACCGCCCGGACGATCAACGGTTCCCTGACCTTGGAAGCAGGAAACATCATCGAACTAAGCGCTGCCGCGTCACCCGCTCCCGGCGGACCTTACGTGCTCCTCACCGCCACCGGCGGCATCATCGGCACGCCCGGCAGCGTCACCCTCAACGGCCTAACGGGCAGCGTCATCAAAAACGGCAACAACCTCGAACTCACCGTCACCGCGCCCGTCGGCTTTTCCGGTTGGGTCGCCACTCCCGCCTTCGGTCTTGCCCCGGAGGCCCGGGATCCAATGGATGATCCGGACAACGACGGCATCACCAACCTGATGGAATACGTGCTCAACGGCAATCCCGGCGCGTCCTCCACTCACATCCTGCCCGCCGCCGACAACAGCGACCCCGCCGACATCATCTTCACCTTCACCCGGCGTGAAGAATCCGCCGGGGACATCACCCAGATATTCCAATACGGTTCGGATCTCAGCAACTGGACGCCCATCAACATCACCGGCACTCCCGGCGCGGAAGTCACCCTCGCCCCCCCCGCCCTCGGCCTGCAACTCGTCACCGTGAAGATCCCGGAATCCGCCGCCGGCACCTCAGGCAGACTCTTCGGTCGCCTCAAAATCAGTCAACCCTAACTCAAGGAGCGTCGGCGTCTCGCCCACCGCCCTCCTCTTCCATTCACCACTTAAAAAATCGACAATCGACAGTCGGCAATCCATCCCACCTCAGTCGTATCGACGGTCACAGAATGCTGCTACAAACACCTCATCCACCCATGAAATTCATCCCAGCCATCCTCGTTTGTTTAAGCGCCGCGCTTCTTCCCTGCCTCACGGCCCACGCCGCCGAGGCAGCGCGCAAGCCGAACATCATCCTTTGCATGACAGACGACCAGGGATGGGCGGATGTGAGCTATAACGAGAGTGGCAGGCTGGCAAATGGCAAGTTCAAGACCGCGGAGCTGGATAAAATGGCGGCGGCCGGCATGCGCTTTGACCGGTTTTATGCGGCAGCGCCGGTATGCTCGCCGACACGCGGAAGCTGCCTGACCGGGCGCCACCCATTCCGCTACGGGGTAAAATCACCGGGCAACCCGTTGAAACTTCAGGAAAAGACGATTGCCCAGGCGCTCGGTGCGGCCGGTTACATGACAGGCCACTTTGGCAAGTGGCATCTCAACGGGAAAAGCGGACCGGGCAAACCGATCGCCAAGGATGACCCGTTGAACCCCGGCGCTTTCGGTTTCCAGACGTGGTTTTCCGTGTCCAACTTTTTCGATTG
>JBIHZT010000489.1:0-3441 GCA_044240265.1 Luteolibacter sp.
TTGAAATCCGCCGCGTCGATGACCAGGCCGACGCTTGCTCTATCGGCCGTCAGCGGGATCAGCCACATCCAGGAATTCTCGCGCCGCACGATGAGAATGTCGCCCTCCCGCTCGCCCGTCGGCATGTCGACACCCTTGAAATGGCTGAAAATGGCGATTTTCCGATGCCCGGCGTAATACTCGCGCTGCTCCTCCCGGTTGGCCGTGAAATTCCCCAAGCCGCTCGCATCGATGAGGTATGCCGCGGCGGCCTCGTGCTCCGCGCCGTCGGCGGACCGGTATTTCACGACGACCCGGTCTTTCCCGACCTCATGTCCGAGCACCTGGCATTCCTCGCGGACGTCCGCACCATTTTCACGCGAATGCCGCAGCAGGATGTCGTCGAATTTCGCGCGCTCGACCTGCATTGCCTCGGGATATTCGGTGAACGCGCCTTTCGAAAATTCCAGCCGATTGGCGCGCGAGCCGTTTCCCATGATGAATTGCGCCGCGCGTTTCTTCATGAAGCCGACGCTGGAAACCTTCTCCCACACACCGAGGTCGTCGAAAATTTTCCGGTTATATGGCAGCAGCGATTCGCCGATGTGAAAGCGGGGAAACCTCGCTTTCTCCAGCACCAGCACGCGCCGCCCGGCCTGGGCCAGCGTGGTGGCCGCCGTGGATCCGGCCGGCCCGC
This sequence comes from Luteolibacter sp., assembly GCA_044240265.1. Classification (GTDB taxonomy): domain Bacteria; phylum Verrucomicrobiota; class Verrucomicrobiia; order Verrucomicrobiales; family Akkermansiaceae; genus Luteolibacter. The sequence goes on from JBIHZT010000489.1 coordinate 677, forward strand.
CGCCGATGACGATGACGTCCCAATTCAGGTCTGTGGAGTGCGGCGTCATCGGCGAGGCTCATCAAACGTAATTCCTCGCGGCTGGCAACCGCGCGATTGCGTTTTCCCCATTTCCGCCGAAGCTCCGCCAGATGCAAAGCGAACCCTCCGAAACCTACGATGTCATCGTCATCGGCGGGGCATTGGCGGGTGCCGCGTCCGCCACGTTGCTGCTGCGGAAAAATCCCGGCATCCGGATTTTGATCATCGAGAAATCGGAAAAACTCACCCGTCGCGTCGGCGAGGCCACGGTCGAGGTGAGCGCGTATTTCCTCGGCCACGTGCTGGGTATGACGCGGTATCTCAACGACAGCCACATTTCCAAACAAGGCCTGCGCTTCTGGTTCGCGAACGACAAGGTGACGTCGCTCGATCAGGCGGCCGAAGTCGGTCCGCGCTATCTCGCGCGGCTGCCGTCCTATCAGCTCGACCGCGCGTCCTTCGACGAGGAAGTGCTGCGCCGCGCGGAAGAGTCCGGCGCGACCGTCCTGCGCCCGGCCATCGTTTCCAATGTCCGGCTGGTGCCCGGCGGCCAGCAGACGATGGACGTCAAACACGGCGAACGGCGGCTCCACGTGAGCGCCCGCTGGATCGTCGATGCCTCCGGAGTGAACGCGCTTCTCGCCCGCAAACAAGGCTGGTGGCGTTCCAATACCGAGCATCCCACCGCTGCCGTCTGGTCGCGCTGGAGAAATGTGAAGGACTGGGATGGCCGCGAACTGGCGGAAAAATTCCCCAAGTGGGCCGCCGCCGTCTATGGCACGCGCGGCACCGCGACGAACCACATCATCGGCGACGGTTGGTGGGCGTGGTTCATCCCGCTCAAGGGCGGCGATGTGAGCGTGGGCGTGGTTTACGACCAGCGCCTGGTGGATTTTCCTCAAACCGGCGGCAGGCTCGGCGACCGGCTCAAGGATTTCCTCGTGAAACATCCGGTCGCCCGCGAAATGTTAGCCGCCGCCGAGTTCGTGGAGGAGGACGTGCACCGGCGGAAAAATCTCGCCTATTACAGCACGACGTTTTCCGGCGACGGCTTCGTCCTGGTAGGCGATGCCGCCGCGTTCATGGATCCGTTTTACAGCCCGGGCATGGACTGGATTTCCTTCACCACCAGCGCCGCCGCGGACCTCATCACCGCCCAGCGCGAGGGCATGCCGATGGAGGAAAAAATCGCCAGGCACAACCGCGACTTCACCACCAGCCATCGCCGCTGGTTCAGCTCGCTCTACAAGGACAAGTATCACTATCTGGGAGAATACGACCTGCTGGAGCTCGCCTTCCGCCTCGACCTCAGCCTTTACTACTGGGGCGTCGTCGAGCCGGTTTTCCACAGCGGGGAGGATGCCTTGTTAGCTCCGCCGTTCTCGCCGCCGAGCGGGAGGTTTTTCGGCGCGCTGATGGCGTGTTATAACCGGCGTTTCGCCTGCATCGCCCGCCGCCGCCGCCGGATGAACGCGTTGGGGAAAATGAATGACAACCGCCGCTCGCTCATCCCCGGATTCACCCTGAGCCGTGGCGACACCAAGCGCATTTTCCCGATGCTCGGCGAGTGGGCCCTGCTCGAACTCAGAGAAGGCTGGCGCAGCTGGGGTGGCGGATCGGAGGCGGATGCGCCGGAACCGCAAGCCGTGAAAGCAAACGGCTAGACCGTCGTCCGGTTTCAATTTTCTCGCCTCCGCCGGAGCCTGCTGCTTGGCTGCTGGCACGATGGAGGAACGAACGGGCAATGCGGATCAACCCGGGGAACTCAATCCCGGCGCGTTGTTTGCCTATGCCTTGGAGGAATTGAAAAGCACACCCGGCTCCGGAACCCGCTGGACTCCGCTCACCGTGAGTGATCTCCAGCGCGAACTGTCGCAATACTCCGTCAGCCACTTGATCGGCCGCGGCGGGATGGGCGCGGTTTACATGGCTCGGCAGGACAGTCTCGACCGCGACGTCGCAATCAAAATCCTGCCTCCCGGCATCGACAGCGATGATCTGCAATTCGCCGGGCGCTTCAAGCAGGAGGCCCGCGCGATGGCCAAGTTCAAACACCCCGGCATCGTCAGCGTGCATGACGCCGGAGAAACACCCGGCGGGCTGCTCTATTTCGTGATGGAATTCATCGAGGGCAACGCCGTGGGAAAAACCATCATCGGGCGCTTGAGCAACCACACGGTGACCTGCACCCTCACCGACGACGCCACGGTCGGCGGCATGATTCTCCGGCAAGCCGCCGTCACTCCTTTCCGCGATTTTGAATCCATCAATTTCGACGGCCTGTCAGAAGCTGAAGCGCTGAAATCCATCCCAACTCCCATCCCATGACCCCCCAAGGCGACGGCCGGTTTCCCTCCACTCACTGGACCCTCATCGCGCGGATCAAGTCCACCGATCAAGCCGTGGTCAGCAAAGCCCTCGACGAGATCTGCACCCAGTACCACTACCCGCTCTACTGTTATCTGCGCCGCCGGGGCTGCAACCATCACGACGCCCAGGACGTCCTGCACGACTTCCTCGCCCGCCTGCTCCGGCATCGCGCCCTGGAGCGCGTGGATGAAGAACGCGGGCGCCTGCGCGGCTACCTCTCCACCGCCATCAGCCGCCATCTTCTGACCTGGCAGCAAAGCGCCGCACGTCGCACGGAGCAAGCGTCGGAGGGCGCGCTGTCACTCGACTTCAAAGCGATCGAAGACCGCTACCACCAGGAAAAATTTTCCGATGCCGACACGCCCGATCTCATC
>JBIHZT010000491.1:0-3438 GCA_044240265.1 Luteolibacter sp.
ACAGTGGCGGCTTACATTGATCTCAATCCGGTGCGCGCCGGAATCGCAACGGACCCGGCGGACTACCGGTGGAGCAGTTATGGCGAGGCGGTCGGAGGCGGCGCGAGGGGGAACGGGAAAAAGGCGCGGGCCGGGTTGGTTCGAGCGCTGCGTGCTCACCAGCGGGTCGCGGCGGATGCCGCATTCTGGGCAAACGACGTTTCGCGGGAGTATCGCAAAATCCTGATGGCTGGCGCCGTTGAAAAGACAGCGCAGAGCGTGAATCGGGATGGAGCACCTGCCGTGAAGATCACGCGCAAGGGGATTTCAAAAGAAAACGCGGAGAAGGAACACGACAAGAATGGGGAAATCTCCATTGGGAAAATGCTATGTTGCCGGGTTCGGTACTTCACGGATGGCGCGGTGATCGGCAGCCGGAGTTTTGTAAATGAGCTGTTCACAGGATCCCGCTCACGATTCGGCTCAAAACGAAAATCCGGCGCAAGAAAGCTCAGAGGAAACGCCTCGCCCGCAAATGGGGTTTTGTGGAGTTTGAGAGACCTCCGGAAGGGTGCCGTATGACGAGAAATCGGAATGCCCGGGAATTCTGTTTTCCATGAATTCGCGCGTCTTTCCAGCCCGCCGAAAATTCCATTCAAGGAACAAACAACACTTTCCCTGATCGCTCGGTCGCTTCGAGTCGGGCCAACGCGTCACGGTAGGATTCGAGCGGAAAGGTGGAATCGACGGGCTGCATCAGCTTCCCAGCGGTGACACGTGCGGCGAGATTGGCATAGACTCCATGAATTTCCTCAGGTCGCGCGTTTTCGATCCAGCGGGTCACCCACAATCCCCGAACCTGAATGTCGCGGAAAATGAGCAGCCCGTTGGGAATCGTCAGCGGCTTGCGGCCCATTGCGCCGTAAGTGATGTGGCAACCGCGCTCGCGTAGAAGCTTCATCAGGCGCAGCGCGCTCTCGCCGCCGACCGCGTTGAAGGCGAGCGCGGCGTTCGCGCCACCAAGCACTTCCTTGGCGGAGGCGTAACCACTTTCGTCGTCGGTGAAAACCTCGTCCGCACCCAACGCACGAAGCTCGTCGAACAACTCCGCCCGCCGGACGAAGGAAATCGTGCGGATGCCCAAGTCCCTTGCGAGCTGGATCACACAGCGGCCAACTGCTGAATTCCCGACGTTTTGAACGATCCATGAGCCATTTTCCAGCGGGGCGAAGCCATGAAGCAAACGCCAGGCGGTCGCGGGATTCACCTTGAGCATCGCCGCCTGAAGTGGATCGATTTCGGCCGGAAGCTTGAAAAGCGAACTGCCCGGAACCGCAGTGTGGGACGCCCAAGTCGAGGCACGACGGAGGAAAATCACGCGATCCCCCACCTCGAAATCCGCCGAATTGCTCGCTTCCACGATGCCGCAGCCCTCGATGCCGGGGGTGGCCGGCAGCGCTGGCTTGAAGCCGTAAGTCCCCTCAATGGTATTGAGGTCGGCTGGGTTCAGCGGTGCCGCAAGGATCCGGACCAGGACATCGCCGGGTTCCGGAGATTGCGAAATGAGTGCCCTTCCTTCGAATTCAAGCACGGCTCTGGGTGGCCCGAATTGCCTGAAAACCAACTCTTTGCCGATTCGCATCGAATCATCGTCATCCATGGCGCAAATGTTGCCATACAACCGTCCCGTGCCAAGCATCAAGATGCCACCCTCCAGGGCGGACTTAAGAAAATATCCGGGCCGATTAACAATGTTTGCCAACCGCGCTTAATGCTTCATCATTTCCCGCATGAAACAGGTTTTTCGGATGGTCGCACCGTGCGTTCTCGCGCTCGCTTTTTCGAGCTGCGGAACCAGCAAAAAGGGAGGAACACAAATCGCGGGCACCGGCCCTTTTGATAAAAACGGACGATATATCGAAGAGTGGGCGGACAATCCTTCGAAATGGCGCAAGGCCGGCAACGCACCGTCACCTCACGAGTTGAAGTCGGATGAAGTGCCGGAAATCGCCAAAAACGAGCAGCCGCCTCAAAACTCGAATCCGCTTCCTCCCGCCAGCTCCTCCAAGCCGGTTGCCAAGCCCGCTCCGGTCATTGCCGAGACAAAGGTCTCGAACAATGCGAAGACCACTGTCAGGGAATCCAAACCAACCACGGTGAAATCCACCTCCACCACCCGGAAAACCGAAACCACGGCGACCAAGGCGAAACCCAAGCCGAAATCCACACGCTACGTGGTCAAAAGCGGCGACTCCTTGTCCGCGATCGCCAGTCGCACCGGCTCGTCAGTCTCCGCCATCAAGAGCGCCAACGGCATTTCCGGCAGCCTCATCCGGCCCGGCCAGTCACTGGTCATTCCGAAACGTTAGACAAGCCGCCGAAGAATGTTTTGTAGAACGTTTCGGCCGTGAGCTGGTTGCCGCGCGGACTCGGGTGGCTGCCGTCTTCCATGAAAAGCGCGGATCCCCCGCCTGTGGAGAATTCAGCCTCCCAGGCATCGCCCACCGGCACGACCGCGAGCCTCCCCGCGTTTTCCGCAGCCGCCTGATAGCCGTCCCGCAGCCGCCGCGTCATCGCATGGAAATCATCATCAGGGACATTCTTGTCGCCGTCACGGCGACCCCATGTCTGATAAAGAATGGGAATAGCGCCCTGTTGACGGACCAGCAGCACCAGCTCGCGCAGCGGCGGAAACATGACTGCGGCGAGCCTCCGGGCGGGCAGCGCAGGGATCTCGCTTTGCTCCTGGATCACCACGATGTCCCAGCGTCCCTCGCGGATTTTCCGCAGCGTCGCCTCACTTTCGGCGTGCCGCTTGAGCGTCCAGCCGCCGGATGTCGCATGACCGACTCTCACTTTTTTCCCCCGCCCGGCGGCCAGCTTGGAAAACGCCTTGGGCACACCGAAGCTATAGCTGTTCCCCACGAAAAGCACCGCCAGCTCCGGCTTCTCCCCCACCCGCCCGGCCAGCTCCCGGCGCGGATCGGGTCCCGCCGGCAGACGGCCCTGCGTCGAACAGGCGGAGACGCCGAAGAATCCTAGCAGGCACGAGAAATTCACGAGAAGGCGGGCGAAAGATTTCACGCTCTTGGATGGGCGGTGTCGTAGGCTTGTTTGAGGCGCTCCTTGGTCACGTGGGTGTAAATCTGCGTGGTCGAGAGCGAAGCGTGTCCCAGCAGTGCCTGCACACTGCGGAGATCCGCCCCGGCATCCAACAAATGCGTGGCGAAGCTGTGGCGGAGTTTGTGCGGACTGATGCCGAAGGGGATGCTGCTGTGTTTCAAATATTTCTTCAGCAACTGATCCACCGCCTGCTGGGTGATCCGGCGTTGACGCGTGCTGAGAAACAGCGGCCCGGAAGTGACCGCCGCCGCCTGGCGGTAGCGCTGGATCGCATTGAGCGCCGGCCCGCCGATCGGAACCATGCGCTCCTTCGAGCCTTTTCCGATGACCCGCACC
>JBIHZT010000490.1:0-3438 GCA_044240265.1 Luteolibacter sp.
AATGGCTGGCAGTTCTTCCTCACCCCCTATACCAACACGCAGGGTGGCGATCTCAGCGGGAAGAAATTCGGGGGAACGCAATGGACCACCGCTCCCAACATCGACCGGAGTTACGCCGCCAACCACTTGCTTTGGGATGATTACTATTTCTCATCCATGGCTTCACAAACCAGCACGTTCTATCAAAAATTCGGGAGCACACGGGCACTCAAGGCGGTGGTGGACGAGTTCTACGGCGGAACCAAGGCCCTGCCCAACTCGGCCTATCTTCCCCATCTTGCCGGCATGCCCGCCAAGACCGTGTCGGATTCCCTGGTCAACACGAGCGGTGCCCCGCTCACGGATGCCCATCTGAAGTCCGCCGCCCATCTGCTGGCCGATGGCGGCTTCAACATCAACTCCACCTCGGTGCCAGCGTGGACGATCCTGCTAGCCTCCGCCCACCTCAAGCGCCCGGTCATCATGGATTCCGCTGGCACGGGAACCCCGGCGGCGCAGCCCGTTGGCAACTTTATCGTCAGCCGCTTCGCCATGCCCATCGGCGGGAGCGCGGGGCAAAGCTCCACCGAAGAAGCCCGCTGGCGCGGATACCGCGAACTCACCGCAGCCGAAATCCGGCAACTGGCAAAAGCGATTGTCCGCCAGGTCAAAAAGCGCGGCCCGTTCCGCTCGCTCGGCGAGTTCATCAACCGCCGTCTGGCTAGCGACTCCGATGACAAGGCGCTCTACGGTGCCTTGCAGGCCGCGCTCGAAGATCCCAAGGTGGATATCAACAGGGACTATCGCGACAAGACCATCACCGAGGCTGACATCAAAGACACCAACTACGCCTTCAAGCAGGCGGCGCTCGGCCCGCGTTACCAAGGAACGCCCGCCTACATTTCCCAGGCGGACATCCTGCAACCGCTCGCCCCGATCATCAACGCCCGCTCCGATACATTCCTGATTCGCACCTACGGCGAGGCGCTTGCGCCCGATGGAAAAACCGTGTTGGCCAAAGCCTGGTGCGAGGCGGTGGTTCAGCGTTATCCGGAATACCTCAACCCGCAGGACAAACCCGAAATTCCGGTGACCAGCTCCAATCTGCAACCGGAGAACAAGAAATTCGGCCGCCGTTTCATCGTCAAAAGCTACCGTTGGCTCACACCCAATGAAATCTGAAACACCCCTACCATCCCCAATGATCCGCACACTTGTTACGCTTCTTGTCCTCAGTCTGCTCCCTAACCCGCTCTTCGCCCAAAATTCGAAGCAGGGTGCCAAGGTGAGTTTTTCGGTCACGCGCTTTGATCCTTTGGACCGGCCCGCTCCCGAGTTCATGGTGAAGAACGGTAGCTTGGAAACCCAGGTGCAAGTGCCTTTGACCTATATCGCCGGGCCGTTCAGCGCCACCTTGAGGGATGACAAACACCTTGATTTCTTCCAACCCGGTGCCAAGGAACCGATCCTTTCGACGGTGGTTCCGCCCGAATTCCAGAAAGACCTGCTGCTGGTCTTTATTCCGGTGAAGGAAACCTTTGAAATCCTCAAGATTCATACCCCGCCTTCCGCGATCCAAGGCGGCGACCATTACGTGATCAACGCCACCACCACCGATGTCGCCATCAAACTTGGCACGATCAAGCCGGTGCTCATCCACTCGAAAAAAGCAGCGCTGTTGCATGATCCCGCGGCCGGGAACGCCCTGACGCTACCAGCGGTGATTCAACAGAAAGATGGCGATCAATGGAAACTTGTCACCACCGAAAACTGGCCGTACGATGTGCGCTTCCGCACCTTTCTTTTCCTTTACACGTCCATGCGGGACCATCACATGGCGTTCCACGGAATCACCCAACGTGTGGACTGACCCACTCAAATGAACGACCCTTTTGAAATCGAGGAAATGCTGGTGCGGGCCGCCACCGAGTTTCCCGAGGCGGGCGAACGCGCGCATTTCCTCAATTGGGCCTGCCGCGGCGATGACGCGCTGCGGTCGCGGATGGAAAAATTGTTTTCAATCCAGAGAGATTCCGACGATTTTTTCGATTTCAAGCCGTTTGAGATCACGGCGGAAAATGGCGATGAGTTGGCAGCCGATGCCGCCGACGATGGAGAAGGCGGGGAAATCGGCTTGAGGATCGGCAGATACCGCCTGATCCGCCGTCTGGGCGAGGGCGGCTGCGGCGTGGTCTATCAGGCGGAGCAGGAACAACCGGTGAAACGCCACGTCGCGCTCAAGCTGATCCGGGTGGGGCTCGATCGCGAGCAAGTCATCGCCCGCTTCGAGATGGAGCGTCAGGCGCTGGCGATGATGGACCATCCGGGAATCGCCCGGGTGCTGGATGCCGGGGCCACACCGACCGGGCGGCCGTTTTTTGTGATGCAATGGGTGACGGGGGAGCCGATCACCGATTTCTGCGAAAAAAACCGTCTCTCGATCCGCCAACGGCTGGAACTCTTCATTCGCGTCTGCCACGCCATTCAGCACGCCCACCAGAAAGGCGTCATCCACCGCGACATCAAGCCATCCAATGTGCTGGCCTCGTCCCATGATGGCGTGCCGCTGCCCAAGGTCATCGATTTTGGCATCGCCAAGGCCACCGGCGGCGGGCTGCACGATGCGGATGGTGAACAGGAACCCATCCTCGGCACGCCCAATTACATGAGCCCGGAACAAGGCGTGCGCGACGGCCTTGACGTGGACACCCGCACCGACATTTTCAGCCTCGGGGTTTTGTTGTGCGAAATCCTTGTCGCCAAAACCCCGTTCGGTCCTGCGGAACCCAACGTCCTCCACACCGGCGAGCTGCCACATGCCATCGCCAACCGGCGGCCCAAATCGCCATCCGAAATTCTCAGCGAATGCCCGCCTGCGGAACTCGCCGGACTCGCCGTCGCCCGCCATTGCAAACCCCGCGATCTCATCCGGCTTGTGAGAGGGGATCTCGACGCCATCGTGATCAAGTGCCTGCAAGCCGACCGCCAGCACCGCTACGACACGGCGAGCGAACTGGCAGCCGATATCGAGCGCCATCTGGCCGACAAGCGGGTGACCGCGCGCACGGCGGGGCGCGGCGATCTGCTGGTGAAACTCCTGCGCCGCAACCGCCTGGCCTTCGCGGTTGGAGGAGTGGCGTTTTTCACCCTGGCCGCCGGTTTCGGCACCTCGACCTGGCTGTTTTTCCGGGAAAACGAAGCCCGCCGCGAACAAGCACGACTGCGCCACGAAGCCGAGGCGGCGCGCACCGTGGAAACCAAATTGCGGGCACACGCGGAGGCCCGGGAAATCTGTGCCCAAGCCGCCGTGAAACTATCTTACGGCCAGATCGAGCAGGCCGACCAATTGCTGGCCACCATCCCGATCGATATGTCCCCATCGTCGCTGGAGGCCGCCAATGCCTATCGCCAGGTGGGCGAGTGGCACCGGCAGGCAGGCCGCATCCAGCAAGCCGCCGA
>JBIHZT010000049.1:0-11948 GCA_044240265.1 Luteolibacter sp.
TGCCGGACCGCTGCCGATGATGATCGGCGCGCACAAGACGCCGCTGCGGGTCAGCATGTGGAGAAACCGCTCGCGCGCCGGGTCCCAGCCGTTGAAAATGACCAGACAGGATGTCAGGTCGTCGCGGTGGCGGAGGACGAGCTGGGCCAGTGCAGTGAATTTCTCCGTTCGCTCCGGTGAGACGCCGGCGAGCACTTCCAGCAGTTTTTCCGCCCGCTCCAGACCGCGGCCGGCGGTGACGATGTGGGCGGTGTTTTTGATGAACATGAGGTCCAGCAGGGATTCGCTGGTGTCGATGGAAGCCGCGAACGAGGCGGCGACCGAGATGGTCTCCTCGAACTGGTGGTCGGTCCGTTCGCAGGACAGCGTGTCCACGATCAGGCCGTAGCGCGGATAGAAAGTGTCCTCCAGCTCCTTGACGATGGGGCGGCCGGTGCGGGCCCAGCTTTTCCAGTGGATCTGCCGCAGCGGATCGCCCGGGCGGTAGTCACGCAGGCCGACGAACTCGCCGGAGGTGCCGATGGAGGTGGTGTTCGCCTCGCCGGAAATTTTAAAGGCCGCCCCGCCTGGCAGCTCGATGGGTGGCAGCGGAAACCGGCGGGGCAGCACCGTCAGCGTGGCCGGTGGAGCCTTCACCTTCCGGCAGCGCTGGAAGAGTCCGAACGGATCGGGCAGCAGCACCCGCAGGTCGTCCAGTTGTACGACTCCACGGCGTAACGGGGTGATCTCGATGGAGATGCGTCCTTGCTCTCCTTGTTTGAGGTTCAGGTCCTGGTCCGAGTAGCCGCCGGTGAACAAGCGGTTGCCCAGCAGCAACCATTGCCAGCGGAAATAGGCGAAGCAGCGATCGAATCCGTTGCGCTCCTCTTCGCCCGGCTCCCTGAGCACGCTGAAGGCTTCCAAACTCGGCCGGGGGTCCGGCGGGGTGTCGGTGAGCCACGCGCGCCGCAATCGTTTTTTCCCGTGATGCCAGACGCGCACCGTGTAATTGAGCGGCACGCCGGCAGTGGCGAAGCGTGGCAGCTCGCGCCTGGCTTCCACCGAGGCGCGCCGCGACATCGCCCATGGCATGCCGATGAGAATCATCCCGAGGCTGAGTGAAAAGAGCTGGTAGATCGAGCTGCGGTCGTGGCCGATGCCGAGGCAGGTCGCCAGGACCAGCACCAGTCCCAGCGCGATTCCGGCAGGCCGGCAGCGGCGCTCGACGAAATGGTGGATTCCGGCACCCTTGAAATAAATCCCGTGCAGGCGCCGGTCCAGCTTCGCCCGCTCCGGCGCGCGCGGATCATTTTCGGGCGGTGGTGGAGGCGATTTCATCCGCTCGTGAAACTAGACCGGGACGGGCGTTTGTTCAACAAGGTCCGCGACGATCTGGCGGGCGCTGGCACCCGAGTATTTTGCGTCCGGCGCCAACACCAGGCGGTGGGCGATGACATCGACGGCGACTTCCTGGATCAGCTCCGGCGTCACGAAATCGCGGCCTTGGAAAACCGCCAGCGCCTGGGAGACCTTCATCAACGCTAGCGAGGCCCGCGGGCTGGCGGCCAGTTGGATGGCCGGGTGGCCACGGGTCGCTCCGACCAGCGCGACGACGTAGTGGCGGAGTTCCGCGCTGAAGCGCACGTGCCGCGCGGCTGACATCAGCTCCAGGATTTCCTCGCGGCTGGCGACCGGCTGGAGCGAGTCCACCGGATGCGTCTCCGCCTGGTCCGCCAGGATCGCCGCTTCCTCTGCGGCGCTCACGTAGCCTAGCGAGCACTGCATGGCGAAGCGGTCCATCTGCGCTTCCGGCAGCGGATAGGTGCCGCGGAATTCCACCGGATTCTGCGTGGCGATGACGAAAAAGATGCCGTCGAGGTCGTGGCGGATGCCCTCGATGGTTGCCTGCCGCTCGCCCATCGCCTCCAGCAGGGCGCTCTGCGTCCGCGGCGAGGCGCGGTTGATTTCATCGGCGAGCAGGATGTCGGTGAAGACCGGGCCCGGGTGGAAACGGAATTCCTGGGTCCGCGGATCGAGGATGGAAATGCCGAGAATGTCGGATGGCAGCAGGTCCGGAGTGAACTGCACGCGCTTGAACATCGCGCCGTTGATGGACTTGGCGATGGCTTTGGCGAGCGTGGTTTTTCCGGTTCCGGGGAAATCCTCCAACAGGATGTGGCCGCCGGAAATCATGCACGCCAGCACTCTGCGGACCACGTCCGGCTGGCCTCGCACGACAGAACAAACAGCGGCTTCCAGGCGGGCGGCGGTGGTAGGCATACTCATGGGTTACGGGTGGATTTCAATCTGCCGGAGCCCACCCGTCGAGGCATTACCGACGGGGAGTGATGCTCACAACCCTTCCGCCAATTCCCGCACCAGTCTGGGGCCCTGATAGATAAACGAAGTGTAAATCTGGACCAGCTCCGCGCCAGCCCGGATTTTTTCCCGGGCGTCTTGCAGCGAGGAGATGCCGCCCACGCCGATGATGGGGATGCGGCCTCCGAGGTGCCCGGCGAACATTTTCAGGGTGGCCGTGCTTTTTTCGAAAACCGGTCGTCCGGAAAGTCCGCCGGCTTCCGCCGCCCGCGGGTGCCCGGCCACGAGGTCCCGGTCGAGCGTGGTGTTGGTGGCGATCAGTCCGTCCAAGCCGCCGGCCAGGAAAACCTGCGAGAGGTCGCGGATGTGGGTCTCATCGAGATCCGGCGCGACTTTGAAAAGCAGCGGCACGTGTTTGCCGTGCTCGGCGGCGAGTTTTTGCTGTTCTTTTTTGAGGGTCTCCAGCAGCCGCGCGCTGGCTTCCGCACCTTGCAGGTCGCGCAAGCCAGGGGTGTTGGGCGAGGAGAGATTCACCGCCACGTAGTCGGCCACCGGGTAGGCCTTGCGCAGGCAGGCGAGGTAGTCGTCCGCGGCGTTTTCGTTCGGCGTGTCCTTGTTTTTGCCGATGTTGAAGCCGACGATGCCGGTGAAGGACTTTCTCAACCGCACGTTTTCCACGCCGGCGTCGATGCCTGGATTGTTGAAGCCCATGCGGTTGATGATCGCCTCGTGAGCGATCAGCCGGAACAGCCGGGGCTTCGGATTTCCCGCCTGCGGGCGCGGGGTGATGGTGCCGATTTCAATGCAGCCGAAGCCGAGGCGGCCGAGCGCGTCGATGGTGTTGCCTTCCTTATCCAGTCCGGCGGCCAGCCCGACGCGATTCGGGAATTTCAGCCCCATGACCTCCACCGGCGAGGTGAACTCGTCGCCCGCTGACAGCAGGCCGAGCAGGCCGGTCTTTTCAGCGATCCGCAGGGCGGCCATGCTGGCGTGGTGGGCGACTTCCGCATCGAGGCGGAACAATCCGGAGCGGGCGATGGGATATAAGGAATCGAGCACGCCGGGAAATTGTCCTCCGCAGGGGAATTTGTCGAATCTCTCATGCGCCAAAATGGCACCCGCCGTGCGAATCGTGCAGGAATGGTGCGTTTTGTCACAGTTGATGATTTTTCGGTTTGCTGAAAACCAATGACATAGCTCGGAAATGCGCCCGGGCACATGGATTGCTCACCTGGTGTTGTTTAATTGTATTTCGCCGGAGGGGCTCACCCTAGATTGATCAGGTATTTACAATGAATTCGATTTTTTTCAAAAAAAGGGGAATAAATACCTTCCAGTGACGTTTAACAAATAACAACCCAATCCTATTATGGCCTACGAATCAGACAGCAGCCTGAAACTCTACCTGCGGGAGATCTCCAAAACTCCTCTTCTCACCGCAGAGGAAGAAGTATCCCTCGCCGAGCGCATCAAGAAGGGCGATGAGAAGGCGCGCGCCCACATGATCAGTGCGAACCTCCGTTTGGTGGTGAAGATCGCACAGGACTATTCCAACTATGGCATGCCGGTGACGGACCTGATCTCGGAGGGCAACATCGGCCTGATGAAGGCGGTCGAGCGGTTCGATCCCGAGAAGGGCGGTAAACTCTCCACGTATGCGGCCTGGTGGATCAAACAATCCATCAAGCGCGCCCTCGCCAACCAGTCGAAGACGATCCGCCTGCCGGTCCACATGGTCGATAAAATCGCGAAGATGCGCCGGATTTCGGTCATTTTGGCGGAAGCCCTCGGCCGTGAACCGACCGATGAGGAGCTCGCCGACGAAGTTGGACTTCCTCACCGCAAGCTCGCCCTGCTCAGGCAGGCGTCGTATCGTCCGACATCGCTCGATGCGCCGATCAACGAAGGTGAAGCCACCGAGTTCGGCGAAGTCATCAGTGACGAACGTGCGGAAAATCCGTTGGAAATGCTTTCCGACAAGAATTTGCACGGCGAACTCGACGGCCTGCTCTCCGTGCTGGACGAGCGCGAACGCCGGATCATCGACGAGCGCTTCGGCCTGAACGGTCGCCAGGCGCTGACTTTGGAAGAAGTCGGTCGCGAATTCGGGGTCACCCGGGAGCGCATCCGCCAGCTTCAGAACTCGGCGCTTACCAAGATGCGCCGCGCCCTTCGCAAGAAGGAAAAGCCAATCCCCAAGCCCGTGATCGGCGACTTTGTAGCTGCTTGAAAATGAGTGTGATTTGTTTGTGGTGTTCAACTGCGGCAGGTGGCTCCTGCCGCAGTTTTTTTTCATCCTCCACTTCAGTTTGACCGCATGCCAGCATCCCGGCGATGTGCAATGCCTACACAGTCCGCCCCAAAGTCGGAGCACGGGCGCTTGCCGCAGCGGTGTCGGAGGAAATTTCCAAGCTGCCCTCTCCGCTAGTCCGCCGCACCGGGCCGGGTGTGGTGGTGAGGATGGACGACACCGGACTGCGTCCTGAAACCATGCGGTGGGGATTTCACCGCCCCTTCAGCGACGCGATCAACAACGCGCGTTCCGATAAATTCAGTTCTCCGACGTGGGCGGAATCGCTGCGCCTCCGACGCTGCCTGGTGCCGGTTTCCACGTTCTACGAGTGGCAGCCGCTCTCAGGAAAAGCCAAGCAGACCTTCGAGTTCAAGCGCCCCGATGGTGAATGGATGTGGGTGGCGGGCCTGTTCGAGCACTCGGAGAAATACGGAGCTTGTTACGCCACGATCACGACCGAGCCGCCTGAGTGGGTCGTCCCGATTCATGACCGGATGCTGGCGGTGGTCGATTTCGACGACGGCCTTGCCTTCCTACACGGCGAAACCCTGCCTTTCGGACCGTATGCCGGAAAAATTGAAGCCGTGCCTTGCGAGAGTCCGTTGAAGCGGAAAGGCCTCGGTCCGTCTCAGGGCGAGCTGTTTTGATTCATTCCCGAATGGCTGCCGCCGTTCATTTTCGGGCCGCGGCTTTTTTGTCGAGTGCCGCCTTCATTTGATCAATGAACTCCCGGTCCGACTGGCTCAACTTCTCCTGCGCGACCTCCACGGGCTTCTTGTTCACCAAAAGCCGGATTTTCCCGTCACGGGTGACCGTCGGATGCGCGGGTGGCTCCGGCATCACGGGTTCCGCGGCACCCTTCGGAGTTTCCACGACGAGATCTTCAAAGGCAATCAACTTGGCTTCCAGCGGCTTGCCCTCCGTATTGGTCCAGATCCTGTTTTCGTAGAGCACCATGTGGGTGACGTAGCGCACGTTGGGATTTTTGGGGGTTGTGGAATCAACCGAAGCGCCCGGATTCACGCTGCCACCGATCGACCTCGCCGCAGACTTCCCGGGTGCGACGGTCGGATTGCCCGGGATTCCGGTCTGCGCCCGGACAGACGGCACGCATAACAAGCCAACGACAGCCAGGATACAGCGGCATTTCATGGCCTGAAATGTGGCGCGATTTTTTCAATTCACAATCTCAATCCCCCGCCGGCACCCGTGGGTCACCTCGCCGCTTGACCGACTCGCCGCGTGGAATCCATGCTCCGCGCCATGCGCATCCTCACCGGCCTCCAACCCAGCGGAAAACTTCACGTCGGAAATTTCTTCGGCGCCATGGAGCCCGCCGTCCACCTTCAGGACGAGGGCGAGGCGTTCTATTTCATCGCGGACTATCATGCGATGACCTCCTCCCAGGACCCCGCCGCGCTGCGCGAAAACGTGCGCGAGCTCGCGGTCGATTTCCTCGCCTGCGGCCTTGATCCCGCGCGCGCCGTTTTCTTCCGCCAGAGCGCTGTGCCCGAGGTGAACGAGCTCGCCTGGCTGCTCTCCACCGTCTGCCCCATGAGCCTGCTGGCGAAGTGCCATTCCTACAAGGACAAGACCGCCCAGGGCATCGCCGCGAACCACGCGCTGTTCGCCTATCCGGTGCTGATGGCGGCGGACATCCTGCTCTATGACTCCAACAAGGTGCCGGTCGGAAAGGACCAGAAACAACACTTGGAGGTCACCCGCGACCTCGCCGTGAAGTTCAATGAAACCTATGGCGAGGGCACCGTCGTCCTGCCGGATCCCATCATCCGGGATGATACCGCCGTGGTGATCGGCCTGGACGGGCGCAAGATGAGCAAGAGCTACGGCAACACCCTGCCGATCTTCGGCGAGGAGAAGCCGCTCAAGAAACTCGTCATGCGCATCACCACCGACTCGACTCCGGTCGAGGACCCGAAGCCCACCGAAGGCTCCACCATCCTCGCGCTCTACAAGCTCTTCGCCAGCCCGGCGGAATACGCCGCGATGGTCGCCGACCACGAGCGCGGCGGCACCGGCTACGGGGATTTCAAAAAGCGCCTCGCGGAAGCCTACTGGGACTTCTTCGCTCCGATGCGCGCCCGCCGGGCGGAAATTCTCGCGGACCCGGGATTCGTCGATCAGGTGTTGGCAAACGGTGCCTTGCGCGCCCGCGAGGAAGCGTCTAGGGTGCTCGACCGGGTCCGACATGCCGTCGGTCTCCGTTAACGAACCCCCGTTATGAAAAAACGCGTTTTATGTCTGTTAGTCGATGGCTTTGAGGAAATCGAGACTGTCACTCCGGTGGATCTATTGCGCCGCGCCGGGGTGGATGTGGTCATGGCATCGCTGGTGAATGGAACCGTCACCGGCCGCTGCGGCATCCACCTTCAGGCGGATGCCGCGCTGGATTCCGTGGCCCCCGTCGATTTCGACATGCTGTTCATCCCCGGTGGTCCCGGCGTGGATGAATTGCGCCGGGACGGTCGCGCCGCCGCGCTGGCACGCGAGTTCAGCGCCGCCGGGAAGACGGTGGCAGCCATTTGCGCCGCGCCGCTGGTTTTGAAAGACGCCGGACTGTTGGATGGCCGGAAATTCACCGCACACTTCTCGGTGCAGGATGATCTGCCCGACATTACTTCCGGGCGCGTGGTGACAGATGGGAATCTCATCACCTCGCGCGGCGCGGGCACAGCCTTGGATTTCGGCCTCGCCCTCGTCCGCCATCTTGCGGGAGCCCGCGCTGTGGAAGAGGTGCGGCGGGCCATCATGGCCTAGCCCCGGATGCCGCAATACGCTTGCCATCACGATATGCCTCGGGGATGGTCCGCCCGTAGTGCCTCCCGAACGTCGCAAGCCATTCTGGCTCATTCCCAACCTGTTGAGCATCGACGCTCCGCTGGTAGCGGTCGCTTGGCTGTATATCTTCGCCAAGACCTGGAGGGTGGTCTATCTGCCGTCCACCACCTATCTCTCGTTAGGGCTCGTCGTCTGGGTCATCTATGTCGCCGACCGGCTGCTGGATGCCCTGATGGATGACGGCAAGTCCGGGAAGCTGGAAGCCCGCCACGAGTTCCACCGGAAGCACCAGAAGGTGTTCCGCGGCCTCGCAATGATCGCCGGACTGATCGCCCTCATCCTGGTGGTCACCGGGTTGGCGACGAAAATCTACGGCTACGCGCTCTTCGGCGGTCTGATGGTGGCGGCGTTTTTCACCCTCTCCATTTTTTCCACTCAGGGGCCGAACGAGATCCCCTACGCGAAGAACATCCTCGCCGGATTTTCATTCGCCTATGGCACCGCGATGCTGGCGTGGGCTTACACCGGCTTCGACAGCGAAGACCTGCTGAAGTCCCCCGAGCTGATCTGCTTCGTGGTGCTGTGCATTCTCAACATCGCCGCCATCGACTTGTGGGAGCACGCGAACCGCTCGTCCGATCCGGAAATCAAAGCCACCGACGAACTCGCGCTGACCCTGCCGCTGACCTTGTTAGGCGCGGCGGCTCTCATTTTCGCCGTGAAGGATCCGGACCTCACGACGCGTCCGTTTTTCTACGCCATCCTCACCGGGGCCGCCCTCCTGCACATTCTCAACCGCAACCGCGCGCGGTTCTCCATGGATGCCCTGCGCGTGCTGGCGGATGCGGCCCTGCTCGTGCCCTTCATCGTCTTCCTCGCGGCGTCCAAGGCGTGATTGATGCTTGCCGTGCGCGCTCGGGATTTCTAGTTTGCCCATCCGCATGAAAGAGCCAACCACCAAGCCCAAGAGGCCCGCATTCATCATTCTCGGCGCGCCCGGCTCGGGAAAAGGCACCCAGGGTCAGATCCTCGGCGCCGTCCCCCGCTTTTTCCATTGCGCTTGCGGCGATGTCTTCCGCTCGCTCGACACCCGCACTGCGCTTGGCAGGCAGTTCGTCGATTACTCCAGCCGCGGCGCGCTCGTCCCGGACGAGCTCACCATCGAGCTGTGGAAGGCGCAGATCGACAACCTCGGCGACACCCACCGCTACAAGCCGGACATCGATTTCCTCGTGCTCGACGGCATCCCGCGCAACGTCCGCCAGGCGGAAATCCTCAGCCGCTACATCGAGGTCCATCAGGTCTTCCACCTCTCCTGTCCGGACCGCAACGAGCTCGCGCGCCGCATGCGCAAGCGGGCGCTCAAGGAGAACCGCATCGACGACGCCAGCGACAAGGTCATCGACGAGCGCATCGCCACCTACGAGGCCGAGACCAAGCCGATTCTCGACTTCTATCCGCAGGACCGCATCACCACCATCGACGCCACCCAGCCGCCGGTCAAAGTCCTCGCGGACATGATCCAGCGCATCACCAGCCTGCCGGTGTATGCGGAAATGGCGAAACACGTCGTCTAATATTTTATCGTCATGCGGCTCATCTTCATCGCCACCGGCGACATCGCCCTGCCGTCCTTTCGTTGGCTGCTGGAGCACGGGCCGCGCCCCGTCGCGCTGGTCACCCAGCCGGACAAGCCCGTCGGCCGCCACCAGACGCTTACGCCGCCTGCCATCAAGGTGGAGGCGCTTGCCGCCGGCATCCCTGTTTTCCAACCGGAGACAATCGGCGACATCACCGCGGAGCTCGCCGTCTTGGAGCCGGAAATCCTCGTCGTCATGGCTTACGGCCAGATCCTGCGGGACAACATCCTCACCCTCGCCAGCAAGGCCATCATCAATCTCCACGCATCGCTCCTGCCCAAGTATCGCGGGGCGGCCTGCATCCAGGCCGCCATCGATGCCGGGGATGCGGAGACCGGCATCACCGCCATGCATGTCGTCCGCCAGCTCGATGCTGGCGACATCATCGTCGCCCGGTCCATCCCCATCGCCCCGGGCGAAACCGGCGGCAGTCTCCACGACCGCCTCGCGGATCTCGCTCCCGCCGTCATGGCCGAGGCTCTGGAACGACTCGCTGACGGAACCGCGCCGCGCATCCCCCAGGACGCCGCCGCTTCCAGTTACATTCCGAAGCTGGAGCGCGATGACGGCCACCTCGACTGGACGCGGGACGCCGCCGCGATCGAGCGCCGCATCCGCGCTTACGATCCATGGCCGGGCACTTTCACCATCATCACCGGGGAAAGCGGTCCCAAGCGCTTGAAAATCTTCCCGCCCGCCACCGTCCTCGACATGGATCTGTCACCCGGTGAAATCGTCACGGTCGACGGACAACTCATCATCGGCTGCGGCACTGGAGCGCTTCGCCTGGAATCCATCCAACCCGAAGGCCGCCGCCGCATGTCCGCCGCCGACTACCTCCGCGGCCACCAACAACTGTAGCGTCGGTCGCCCACCGCCGCTCACTGGCTATTTCCCCGCGGGTACAAGCCTTACCAGGCGGTCCGGGCCGTTGAGGATCACGTAGATCAGGCCGTCCGGACCCGCAGCCACGTCGCGCACGCGGCCGATGTTTTTGAGGATGATTTCCTGGGAGACCACTTTTTTGTCCACGATCCGCAGGCGGCGGACCTCCTGTTGGGCGAGCGCGCCGACGAGCAGGTCGTTCTTCCATTTCGGGAACTTGTCGCCGGTATAGAAATCCAGTCCACAAACGGCGATGGAGGGAAGCCAGTAGGACAGGGGATTTTCCATGCCTTCCTTTTCGGTGATGGACTGGATGGTTTTGCCGTCGGGGCCGGAGTAGCTCATGGGCAGGCCGTTGTAGTTCATGCCCAGGGTGACGACCGGCCAGCCGTAGTTGCGGCCGGGGAGGATGATATTCAGCTCGTCGCCGCCGCGCGGGCCGTGTTCGGTGTCATAGAGCGTGCCGTCGCGCGGATCCATCGCGAGGCCCTGCGGATTGCGGTGGCCGTAGGACCAGATGCCGGGAAGCGCATCCTTGGTTTTCACGAACGGATTGTCTGCCGGCACGCGTCCGTCGTCATGCAGGCGGTGGATTTTTCCGTTAGGCAGGGAGAGGTCCTGGACTTCCATCAGGCCGCCCCGCTCGCCGATGACGAAATAGATGAAGCCCTTGTCGAAGACGAAGCGTGTGCCGAAGTGGACGCCCGCGCCCGAGCGGAACTTCGGATCGGGCCGATAGATCCACTGCTGGTCGATCCACTGGTGGTTCTTGATCCGGCCGCGGACGACGGCGGTGATGCAGCGGACTTTTTCTTTGCCATCTCCGTCCTTGTCGCGGGTGCCGTCGGACAGGCCGAGATAGACCCAGCCGTTGACCGCATAATCCGGGTGGAGCGCGACTTCCATCAGTCCGCCCTGGCCGTGCTCGATGACTTGCGGAGTGCCTTCGATGACGCCTGGATCGAGTTTTCCCTCAGCGGTGATGAAGCGGAGTTGGCCGGATTTTTCGGTGACCAGCTTGCGGCCGTCCGGCAGGAAGGCGATGGCCCAGGGGTTTTTGAGACCCTTGTCCACGAGAGTCTCGATGCGGTAGTTTTCCAGCTCGGTCTTAGTGACCTTGTCGGGTGAGGGGACCGGGAAATTCATTCCCTTGGTGAGTGTTTCCTTCTCTTTCTCGCGCAGGAAAATGACGAGCGAGCGGATCTGATCGTCAGTGAGCACGCCTTCCCACGGATTCATGCCGAGCTGGAGATTTCCCTTGGCGATGGATTTGAAAATGTCCGCGTCGGAGGAGCCATGTTTCCACTCGCCATCGACGAGCGAACCACCCTGGCCGCCCTCGAACTTCGCGCCGTGGCAGCCTGAGCAATACTTGCCGTAAATCGCATCCACCTTTTCCGGTTGGGCGAAGGCGGTCCCGCAAAGGCCGAGAAACATGGGTAAGAGCGCACGCATGGCTGGAGAATCGCGACTCCCGCCTGAAACGCAACCCGAGAGTGAGGCCCGCCGCGCAAGTTTCAAAAGTCCCACTCCACGCCCAGCCACAGCGACCGCGGTCCGGCATAGGTGCGGATGCCGTCGCTGCTCAAGCCGGTCTGGACGTCTTCGTCGAAGAGATTCTCGACTCGGATCTGATAGGTCGCGCCCGCCATCTGCCACGACGCACCAATCCGCACGGTGGTGAAGTCCGGGATCGAGCGGCTGGCCAGTGCGTCGTCGTATTGTGAGGCGCCGTATTCGCAACCGGCGAAAAGCGAGAGATTCTCCGTCGCCCGCCAGTCGGCGCTGGCGAGCAAGCGCAGGTCGGGTGCCTGCGGGAAGGGCTTGCCGTCGAGCAACGGCTGGTCGGGGGAACGGCTGAACTCGGTGCGCGACCAGAGCCCGGCGAGTCCCAGTGTGACCGCGTCGTCCGGCAGCCATTCGATTTTCCCTTCAAATCCGGTCACCTGCGCCTGCTCGACATTCTGGCGCTGCGAGCCGGTGCCGCCCGGCGGAAGGGTTCCGAAAATCTCCGCGATTTGCGCGGGATCGGT
>JBIHZT010000494.1:0-3429 GCA_044240265.1 Luteolibacter sp.
GGAATACTCCATTTGATCTCTTGGCCGTCGGCTCACCGCATCGGTTCCGGCTCGACTTTTCTGGTTCGGTTGGGGTGAACTTCCGCCACGATCATGTTTAAAAAACTACACGGGAAACTCGAAGCCGCCAACTTCAAGTCGGCTGTGGCCAAGGGGACGCTGGCATGCCCTTCGTGCGGGGCGAAGCCTTCCGGGACTCCCGCGAATGTTAGCGGGATTCTGACCTGCTCCGCCTGCGGAACGAGAGCCTCCGCGAACGAATGGGCGGCCGCGGGAAGGCCGGGAGAACTTGTTGGAAATCCCGACAGCCCTCCGGTTGGGACCAAGATCACCCGTGGAAACGACGCGTCGGGAGCCAGCGTGTGGAACATCCCGGCCAGCGGTAAATCGGGAGGACTGTTGTTTTTCGCGGTCTTCTGGTGTGCCATCACCGCACTCGTCAGCGGCGGATTTCTTTTTGCTTTCCTGTCCGGTGAAGCCATCACTAACAAAGGGCCGGGAAAGGCGCCGGATTGGGTGCTTATCCCGTTTTTCAGCCTCTTTTGGGCAGTCGGACTGGGAATGTTTTACGCGGGATTCCGGAATAAATTCGCGAAACATCGCCTCACGGTGGATGCGGGTTCAGTCACGTTGCGGCGGGAGCTTTTCGGCAAGGCCCGGGATAGATCACTCCCTGCCGCCGCGATCAAACAGGTCTCACAAGTGGAATTCTATCAAAAAAACTACCAGCCGGTGCATGGCATCGAAATCCGGGGCGACGCGGGCAAGCTGAGGTTCGGTTCCATTCTGACCGCCGAGGAGAAGGCATGGCTCGTCGCGGACATCCGGCGCGCGATCTTCGGGAATCCTGTACCGGTCGCCATCCCGCCAGCATCGGTAGTTGCCGCACAAGCGGTTTTCTCAGTCGTTCTCCCGAATTCGCGCAAACAGGTCTGGCCGCTGGCTGTCATGCTGGTCGCGATGGGAATCGCTTTTATCTTCATCGGCATTCGTTTTATCGATCCGCATTTCATGGCCCGCTCCGCCGATGCACCGGTCGCGGTCGATCTCTTTGATAAAGTTTTCGGGTTTTTAACCCACGGATTCCGGAGCATCTGGATCATCATGAGCGGGGCCATGGCGGTTGCGGGTGTGACTTTGATCGCCTGGCTTATTAAGACCGGCGGGCAGGAAACGCGGATCGAAGGATCCGATTCCGAGATCGCGCTGCGCACCTACAAACATGACCGGATTCTCAAGGATCGTTCGTTTTCCCGCACGTTCGTCACTGACATCCGGGCTTCCGTCAGCGGTAGTTCCAACAACAGGGTAATGAAACGGCTCGAATTGATCGTGGGCGACAGGGCGGAGAAACTGGCTTCTTGGATCGATGGTGTCAGAGCGGACGAGATCGTTGGGGAAGTCCGGCGCGCTCTCGGCCAGAGCTGAGAAATCCGGGATTTTCAAGCGGTTTCACTTTCCGGCTTGGCCCGCAGCGGTTCTCGCGGTGGAATGATTCCGCAATGGCCTACCTCGACGAAAACTTCCTGCTCTACTCACCCACGGCGCGCCGGCTTTTCCATGAAGTCGCGAAGGATCAACCCATCATTGATTACCACTGCCACCTCTCGCCCCGCGAAATCGCGACCAACCACCGCTGGGGAAATATTTCCGAAATCTGGCTCGGCGGCGACCATTACAAGTGGCGCTTGATGCGGGCCAATGGCATCAGCGAGGACTTCATCACCGGCGACTCGACACCCCGCGAGAAATTCCAGGCCTGGGCGGAAACCGTGCCCTACACCTTGCGGAATCCCATCCACCACTGGACCCACATCGAACTGCAGCGCTACTTCGGGATCGATCTGATGCTCACCCCGGACACCGCCGATGAGATTTGGGAGCGGACGAACGCAAAACTCGCCGAGCCGGATTTCTCGGTGCACGGGATCTTGAAAAAATTCGACGTCCGCGTCGTCGGCACCACCGATGATCCGGCGGATCCGCTGACCGACCACCATGC
Organism: Luteolibacter sp.; assembly: GCA_044240265.1. Lineage (GTDB taxonomy): Bacteria > Verrucomicrobiota > Verrucomicrobiia > Verrucomicrobiales > Akkermansiaceae > Luteolibacter. Next base: position 2,003 of record JBIHZT010000494.1, read on the forward strand.
CATCGCCGCCTCGGACTTGAAGACGCTGGTGGTGCCCACTTTCCGCCCGGACAAGGCGCTGCTGGTGGATCGTCCGGAGTTGCTTAATCCATGGTTGGAGAAACTCGAAGCCGTCTCGGACATGGCCATCGTCCATCTATCCGACCTGCTGGCCGCGCTTCAAAAACGCCATGATGATTTCCACACGGCCGGCGCCCGTTTATCCGACCACGGTCTCGATCGCATGCCCGGCCTGCATTGCACCGACGAGGATGCGGCGATGATCTTCAACAGCGCCCGCGCCGGCAAGGCCGCCTCGCCCGATGAAAAGGAAAAATTCTCGTTCTATCTGATGGTTTTCTTCGGTCAGCTCGATGCGGCCAAGGGCTGGACCAAGCAGCTCCACCTCGGAGCCGCCCGCAACGTGAACTCGGAAATGGCGGGAAAACTCGGACCCGACACCGGCTACGACACCATCGGCGACACACCGCAAGGCGCGGCGCTGATGACCTATCTGGACGCGCTGGCGACCGGCGGCGGCCTGCCGAAAATCGTGCTCTACAACCTCAACCCGCGCGACAACTACCTCTTCGCCTGCCTCACCGGCGCGTTCCAGGACGGCACCGTGGCCGGCAAGATCCAGTTCGGCTCCGGCTGGTGGTTCCTCGACCAGAAAAACGGGATGGAGCTCCAGCTCGACGCGCTATCAGCGACCGGCCTGCTCTCGCGCTTCGTCGGCATGCTCACCGATTCGCGTTCGTTCCTGTCGTTCCCGCGCCACGAGTATTTCCGCCGCATCCTCTGCAATCTGATCGGCGGCGAGGCCGAGCGGGGCGAGTTGCCGGACGATTTCGAAGCACTCTCCGGCCTCATCCGCGCGGTGTGCTTCGGGAATGCGAAGCGGCATTTCGGATTCGATGTATGAAATGAAGCGCCAACAACGTTTGCTCCGAATGATCCCAAAGCTCATCACGCCGCTTTTCCTCCTCACCGCATCTCTCCAGGCCGTTCCGGTCTTCATCGGCACGAACACCGGCAAAAATTCCCTCAGCAAGGGCATCTATCTCGCGGACTTCGACTCCGCCACCGGCAAGCTGACCAAGCCGGTGCTCGCGGCTGAGTATCAGAACCCCGGTTTTCTGGCGCTGCATCCGACGAAGCCACTGCTTTACGCTTGCGGCGCGCCAAGCAAGTCGTTCCCCGATGGATCGAGTTCCGTCGCGGCCTTCGGCATCGGCGAAAACAACGGTCTGAAATTCCTCGGTGAGGCATCCGCCGGCGGCAAGGGGGCATGCCACGTGGCGGTGGATGCCGCGGGCGGCACCATCGCCGTCGCAAACTACGGGGATGGTAGTTTCGCGACGATCAGGCTGGGAGTGGATGGGATTCCCGGAGCCGCGGTTTCTGTTATCAAGAACACCGGATCCGGTCCCAACCTTCCCCGCCAG
>JBIHZT010000495.1:0-3428 GCA_044240265.1 Luteolibacter sp.
GTCCAGTGGGCGCTCGGCATGGATGAATCCGGACCCACCCTCTTCGTTCCCAAAGGCGTCGATGGCGACCATCAATACCACGTCTATGCGGACGGCACCAAGGTCATCCGCGACGGCGATTCCAAGGGCGCGATGATCCGTTTCATCGGCGAAAAGGGCGAGGTCCATGTCGGCCGCGATGATGCTTTTGTCACCATTCCGGCCGAGTTGAAATCCATGGCCCTCAAGCCAAGTGACAAGCGCCTCTATGTTTCCGCCGACCACCGCCGCGACTGGCTGCAAGCCATCCGCACCCGGTCGCAGCCGATCTGCCACGTCGGCATCGGCCACCGCACCGCCACTATCTGCCAGCTGAGCGGCATCGCCGAGATTCTGGGGCGCGCCGTGAAATGGGATCCCGCCGCCCAGCAGGTCGTCGATGACGCCGTCGCCACCCGGATGATGGACCGCCCGCGCCGCGCTCCTTACGCCCTCCCTTTCTAACATCCGAATCACCATGAAATTTTTCCCATCACTACTCTCCTTCCTGGGTCTCGCCTCATCGCTGTTCGCCCTCGATTCCGCGGGACTTGCCACCGTGGCCGCGAAGTTCTCCGATCCGTCCGGTGACGCGCAGTATGCCGCGCGAGCCGAACTCAACCGGATGATCAACACCGCCACCGCACCGGGCGTTGCCGACCGCGCCGCTGCCATTCGAGCGGTCGAGGAAATCCTCGCGAAGCCCGAAACACCCGCCGAGGCGAAAAAGTATCTGCTCCGCGCATTGGCCCGCGTCGGCACCGCAGAGTCCGTGCCTGCCGCCGCAGCGCTGTTCCGTGGCTCGGACGCCATGCTCAAGGAGGAGGCCCGCCAGGTCCTCGAAACCTTGGAAGACCCGAAGGCAATCGCCGTTCTAGCGGAAAGCATGGCTTCCGCCAGCAGCCCGAAGGATCAAATCGCATTGCTCGATTCGCTCGCTCTCAATCACGCCACCACGGCCGTGCCTGCCATCGCCGCGATGATCACCAAGCCGGACCCGGCACTCGCCCTTGCCGCAGTCCAAGCCTTGGGGAAAATCGGCGGTCCGGAAGTCATCAATGGACTCGGCAAGCTCCGCAGCGCCACGACCCTCTCGGAACCCCTCAAGCTGGAGATTGATAGAGCGCTGCTCTTCGCCGCCAAGGGCGAAGGCAACGTGGCCCGCAAGATCTATCAAACGACTCCTTCACCCGAGGTCAAGTTGCAGGCATTCCTGATTCTCAGCCAAGGCGGGTCATCTGCGGAAATCATCCGCGACGCGATGAAATCCGACGACGCCGTCCTGCGTCTCGCTGCATTGAAACGCGGGCTGGAAACCAACCAGGCGGAATTGCTGCAAGGCGGACTGGATCGCACCACCGATCCGTTTTCCAGCAGCGAGCGCCTGCTGGTTCTCAACCACCTGCCGAGCTTGAAGCCTGCCGATGCCGCGGCGGAAATCGCCATCGGAGCCCTCAAGTCGGAAGATCCGGAACAACGCGCCGCCGCCATTTCCGCGCTCGGCCTGATCGGTGGAAAACCGGCCTTCGACGCCCTGCTGCCCTTGCTCGCCGATAGCGAGCCAATGATCAACCGTGCGGCCTCACAAGCCATTGCCCGCATGGTCGCTCCCGGAGCGGATGAAGCTCTGCTAGCTTCTATCCAAGGCCCTGCGGGTCCGGGCAAACAGCTTGCGATCAAGGCCGCCGCCAGCCGCTCGCTGCCCGGCGTGCTTCCGCTGCTGGTGACCGTCATCCAAGGCCCTGAAAAGGAAGCTGCCCAGGAAGCGATGAAATCCCTCTATGCCATCGGCGGAATTACAGAGCTCAAGACCCTCTGCGCCGCCGCCCAGGCCGCCACCGACCCGCAAATACGCGGCAGCCTCACCTCATTCTGCAAACGCCTCGCCACCCGCCTCGGCACGGATGAGGCCAAACAATTGGCAGATGGCTTGAAAGCGAACTGAACCGATGAATCCGTCATTTCCCAACAATACGCCCGCGCGCATCAGCCGCCGTGGGTTCCTCGGCGCAGGCTCCAGCATCGCGGCCGCATTCGCAGCTGGACCGGCGATGGCGGAATCCACTGTGCGACCCGTGGAGCCATCGGCTTCCGGGTTGCAGCGATTACCACAGGATTTCTTCTGGGGCGCGGCCACCTCGTCTTATCAGATCGAAGGTGCGGCCGCCATTGACGGCCGCAAACCGAGCGTCTGGGACACCTTCAGCAAAACCCCCGGCCGTGTCAGCAACGGCGATACCGGCGATGTCGCCTGCGACCACTATCACCGTTTCGAGGAGGACGTGAAACTCATGGCCGGGCTCGGCATCGGCCATTACCGCTTCAGCATTTCCTGGTCACGCGTCATCCCCGACGGCCGTGGCGCGGTGAATGCCAAGGGACTCGATTTCTACAGCCGCCTGGTGGACACGCTGCTCAAGCATCACATCACGCCCCACGCCACGCTCTTCCACTGGGACAGCCCGCAAGCCTTGGAGGATCTCTACGGCTCATGGCGCAGCCGGGAGATTGTTAGCGACTTCGCCGATTACTGCACCGCCACCGTCAAGCACCTCGGCGACCGCGTGACGCATTGGATGACGATGAATGAAATCCTCTGTTTCACCACCCTCGGCTACGGCGTCGACACCCAGCCGCCGTTCGCCCCCGGCACGGTGGTGAAGACGAAAAAGGAAGCCCGCCAAACCGTCCACCACGCGCTGCTCGCCCACGGCATGGCCTGCCAGGCGATCCGCGCCGCATCCCCGGTGAAACCGCAGGTTTCCACCGTCATCAACTGCGACTCCTTCGTCCCGGTGATGGAAACGCCCGAACACATCGCCGCCGCCACCCGCGCATTTCTAACTGCGGAAAACAACGCCGGCATCCTGCTCCCGATTCTATCAGGAAGCTACGGACCGGAAATCCTCGGAGCCGACGCCCCGGACATCCGCGAGGGCGACATGGCGACCATCGGCCAGCCGCTCGATGCGCTCGGACTGAACATCTACACCGGCCATTACGTCCGCGCCGCCGATACTCCAAGCGGCCACGAGGCGCTGCCTCTGCCGCGCAACTACCCGAACATGCTGCTGCCCTGGCTGAACTTCGTCCCGGAAAGCATCTACTGGACGATCCGCTCGATTTCCAACACTCCGGGCGGCAAAGACCTGCCGCTCTACATCGCTGAGAACGGCTGTCCCACCGATGACGAACTAACCGCCGCCGGCGAAATCATCGACACCGCCCGCATCATGTATCTCCGCTCCTACCTGCGCAACGTCCTGCGAGCGGTGACGGAAGGGTACCCGGTGAAGGGCTATTTCCTCTGGAGCTTGATGGACAACTTCGAGTGGACCGCCGGATATAGCCGCCGCTTCGGGCTCGTGCATGTCGACTTCAAGACCGGCAAGCGCACCCCGAAGTTGAGC